>DATBYI010000524.1:0-12719 GCA_036513815.1 Solirubrobacteraceae bacterium | reverse complement strand
GGCGCTCGACAAAGCTCCAGTCGGGACCGTCGAGCGACCACTCGCCGGCGCGGTCGGCGATCCAGCCGGCGGCGCCGGACTGCTGCTCGCGTCGCTCGGAGGCCTTGCGTCGCGCCGCCTCGGCGTGGGCCTGGGCCTGGGTGCGGCGGCTTCGTGTCCGCGTGGGACCCGCAGGCCGGCGACCGTTGTTGCCGGACGTACCGGACTTGGCCGGCGCGCGCCCGTTGCCGGACGCACCGGACTTGGCCGGCGCGCGCCCGTTGCCGGACGCACCGGATTTCGCCGACGGGCGCCGCGTGCTGCGAGCCTGGAGCTCGTCCATCTCTCGTCTGCCTCCCTCCACGTCTTTCACGTCGTCTACCCAGGGAACGTGGATGACCCACCTCCAGACCGCGGCAGCAACCCTCCTTTACTTAAGTATTTACTTGTGCTATGCTGGCATACGTAAGCAACAAAGGAGTACAAAATGGAGTCGAATATCACTCCCCAGGCGCCGCCGTCAGGCGCCGCCGATCAGTCAAATCCGCAGTCGCAGTCAACGCAGATCACGGTCGAGGTCCCAGAGGACCGGGTGGCCGAGTTCCACGCGTTCTTCGCGCGCTTCCTGGCCGGCCCGGGTGGCCGCGGGCGCCACGGCCGACACGGTCATGGGCACCACGGGCATCACGGCCACGGTTGCGGCCCCCGGCGCGATCGCGCCGAGCAGCGCGAGCCGGGCGTCGAGCAGTCGAGCCCCGAGCCGACCCAGCTCTGATGGCCGACAAGCAGGTCACGGTGGCGGTCCCCGAGGAGCGGGTGCCGGAGTTCTACGCCTGGTTCGCCGCGTTCCTCGCGGCTGAGGCGGGGGCTCCGCCTCCCTTCGAAGGCCGTCGGCGCCGTGGCCCGCGAGGGTCGCGTCGACATCACGACGTCCAAGCCTGGTCGGCGGATGACGCCGACCAGGCCGCTTGGCTGTATCGCAAGCTCGCACCGCCCGCGCGCCAGCTGTTCGACGTTTTGGCGGACAGCCCGGGTGCTCGGATCGGTGGCGAGCAGCTAGCCCGGCAACTCGACCTCGACAAGGGCTCACACGGCGTTGCCGGAATCCTCGCTTGGCCGGGGCGCTACTCGCGCCACCTGGACCGGGTGATGCCGATCGCGACCGAGGGGCGTGCCGACGGCGGCACCGACTACTACATGGATCCCGACACGGCCGAGCTGTTTCGCTCGGCCCGGGAGCGCCCGAGCCGGCGCGTCTAGTTCCCTAGATCGCGCCCTCGAAAAACAAGACCAGCTCCCGGGCAACCTCCTCGGGGCGGTCCTCGACGAGAAAGTGCGATGCGTCGACGCCGTGTCCGCGCACGTCGCGCGCCCACGAGCGCCAGACCGCGAGCACGTCACCGTAGAACGGCTCGAGCGCGCCGCGCGTGCCCCACAGGACGAGCACCGGACACTCGATGTGTCGACCTTGGTCGGCCTCGTCGAGCCCGCGGTCAATCGTCGCGCCCGCGCGATAGTCCTCGCAGATCGCCTCGACCGTTCCCGGGTCCTCGAGTTGGGCCCGATACGCCGCGAGGACCGCTTCCGGATAGCGGCCGCCACCGCCGCCGAGCCCCATCGAGCGGAGGTGGTGCTCGAAGTAGGCGTCCGGCGCACCGGAGATCAACCGCTCGGGAAGCGGGGCGGGCTGGGCCAGGAATCCCCAGTGCCAGTAGAACAGCGCGAAGCGATCGTCTGCCCGCGCCCACACTTCCCCGGTCGGGACGATGTCGAGCACCGCGAGCGCGGTGATGCGATCGGGATGGTCGAGCGCCATCCGGTAGCCGACCCGCCCGCCGCGATCGTGCCCGGCCACCGCGAAGCGCTCGTGGCCGAGCGACGCCATCGCCTGGAGCTGGTCGAGGCCGAGGGACCGCTTGGAGTGCGGCGCGTGGTCGGCGGCCGGAACCGGTCGCAGCGAATTCCCGTAGCCGGCAAGGTCGGCGGCGACGACCGTGAAGCGTTCCGCCAGCACGGGCGCCGCGGCATGCCACATCAGATGCGTCTCGGGATATCCGTGCAGAAGCAGGAGCGGCGGACCGCTTCCACCGACCCGGGCGCGGATCGTTCCTCGCTCCGTCGGCAGGTCGTGCGTCTGGAAGCCGTCGAACATCACACCTCGCGGTCCTCAAGCGGAACCGTCCCGGCGATCTCGACGGCCATCGCCTCAGGGGCGGTGAGCCGCGCCGGGGAGGGGTCGGCGGCGGCCTGCGCGGCGATCCGATCGAGGTCGAGCCGCGCCACCGAGCCGACCACGATCGTGTTTCCCGCCCTGGCGCCGAGCGCCCACGCGCGTGGATATGCGGCCGAGACGGCGGCGGCGACGAGGTGCACCTCCCGGGCCGAGCGATCGTCGAGAACGTTGACGAGGGCCAGCGGCGCAACTCGGGCCACGTCGCGGAACGCTTCGACCGTGATCAGCCGGCGCGGGATTGTGGCAGCGAGAAAGGCATCGATCGCCACCGCGTCCCACCGCCCCGCGGGCTGGCCCGCGACGAAGGCTCGACCCTCGGCCACCCGCACGCGCAAGCCGGGCATTCGCCGAAGCGCGAAGTGCTCGCGGGCGAGCGCCAGCACGTCGGGATCCAGCTCGCACACCTCATGCCGTGCGTCACCGTCGCGATCCTCGGCGGCGAGGGCGCGGGCGAGCGCACACGCCCCGCCCCCGACGTGGATCACGCGGCGCGCGCGAGCCGCTCGCAGGACGATCCGCATCCACCGCATGTAGTCGAACTCGAGGTGCGACGGATCGGCCAGGTCGACGTAGGAAGCCTCCATCTCGCCCTGGCGCAGTAGACGTCCCGACGGACGCAGGGGATCGCGCTCGACGATCAGGTCTCCTCGCCGAGCGAGCACGATGGGCGCGGTCCGGACTCGGGACATCGAGCGGGAGACTAAGGCGCCGGCGGGAGCCGCGGTCGGCAAATCTGCCGGAAGCGCTCCTACGCTGCTAAGACGCCGCCGCGCGGCGCCGCCGAGAGATGCATCCGGTCATGAGCCCCGTCCGAGCCCCCGTCGCCCCCAAGCTGAGCCTGGCCCGTGCCCGGCGAATCGCGTTGGCCGCGCAAGGCTTCGACCGGCCCAGGCCGGCGCGGCCACCGAGCGCGGCCCGCATCGCGAGACTCGTGGGCCAGCTCGGCGTGCTCCAGCTCGACTCGGTCAACGTGTTTCTCCGGGCCCACTACATGCCGGTCTTCTCGCGCCTGGGCCCGTATGACCGATCGCGGCTCGATCGCATCGCCGGCCACGGCACGGGACGGATCGATCGCCGGCTGGTCGAGTACTGGGCGCACGAGGCGTCGCTGGTCCCGGTCGAGCTGCACCCGTTGTTCCGCTGGCGGATGGCGGACGTCGATCGGGAGGCGTGGGGGTCGATCTCGCGGATCGCGCGCGAGCAACCGGAGCTCGTGGCGGAGACCTTCGAGCTCGTCGAGCGTGACGGTCCGATTCGCGCCCGCGACACCGGCTCCGTGCGTCCGGCGCCGCGACCGGGCCATATGTGGAACTGGCACGAGGGGAAGGTCGCGCTCGAGCACCTGTTCTTCACCGGGCGGATCGGGGCCGCGCGACGGGTCAACTTCGAGCGCCTCTACGACACGATCGAGCGGGTGCTGCCGGTGGGGATCCGCGAACAGCCGACGCCGAGCCCGGAGGACGCCCAGCGCGAGCTCGTGCGCGTCGCCGCCCGCGCCCTCGGAGTCGCCACCGAGCCAGACCTGGGCGACTACTACCGACTGCCCCGAGCCGCCTCGAAGGCGCGCGTCGCGGAGCTCGTCGAGGGCGGGGAGCTGATCCCGGTCGAGGTCGAGGGCTGGAGCGCACCCGCCTATCTGTGGCCGACCGCCCGCGCCCCGCGCAAGGTCAACGCGCGAGCGCTCGTCTCACCGTTCGATTCCCTCATCTGGTTCCGACAGCGCACCGAGCGGCTGTTTGACTTCCACTACCGGATCGAGATCTACACGCCGGCCGCCCAACGCACCTACGGCTATTACGTGTTGCCGTTCCTGCTCGGAGACCGCCTGGTCGCCCGGGTCGACCTCAAATCCGACCGGGATCGCGGCATGCTCCTCGTGCAGGGCGCCTACGCGGAGGACGGCGTGGATTCCGGGCACGTCGCGAGCGAGCTGGCCGACGAGCTGCGCCTTGTCACGAGCTGGCTCGGCCTGAACGACATCGTCATCGCGCCCCGCGGCGACCTGGCCGCCGGGCTGGCCGCCGAGCTCGACTGACCCGTAACTCGCCGCGATGGGCGTGCGGAGGGCGAATAAGGGGCAGGCTTGACGCACATGTCTGACTCAAGGATCACCCCAGGGGTCATCTACAAGGCGGTGCTGCTGGCCTTCGGGCTGGTCGTCGCGGGCATGATCTTCCGCGCGCTGATCGGCCTCGTGCTGGGGATCCTGATCGTCGTGATCATCGCGGCGCCCCTATCGGCCTTCGCCGATCTGCTCCAGCGCTGGCGGGTTCCCCGCGCGATCGGGGCCACCCTGGGCCTCCTGCTGGGGTTGGCGGCGATCGCCGGCCTCGTCGCGCTCGTGGTGCCCGTGTTCACCCGGGAGGTCAACCACTTTGCGGCCTCGCTGCCGGCGATCGGCGATTCGCTCACCCGGCGCCTCGGCCGGCTGACCGGCTCCTCGCCCGCACACATCACGGCGCAGGTACAGCGCTTCGTGACCAATTACACGCGCGATCCGTCGAAGCTGCTCGGGCCGGTCGCCTCGATCGGCACGAGCGTCGCGGCCGCGGTGGGGGCGATCATCATCGTCCTGCTCACCTCGCTCTACACGGCGATTCATCCCCGGCCGCTCGTCAGCGGGATGGTCCGGGTCTTCCCGCTCCGGCACCGGCCCCACGTGCAGCACATCCTGAGCCGCCTGCGGACCGCGTACCTGGCCTGGCTGCGGGGGCTGTTCGCCGGCATGCTGGTTCTTGGCGGGCTGACCTACCTGGGGTTGGAGCTCGTCGGACTTCAGTTCGCCGCGTTCTTCGCCGTGTTCACCGCCGTGGCGATGATCGTGCCGTACTTCGGCGCGCTGGCCAGCTCGATTCCGCCGATCCTCTTCGCGCTCACCGTCTCGACCAAGGAGGCCGTGCTCGTGGCGATCGTCTACGTCGCCGCCCACCAGCTCGAGAGCAACGTGATCCAGCCCCTCGTCGTCGCGCGGACGGTCAAGCTGCACCCCGCCCTCGTGGCCATCGGCGTGATCGCGGTCGAGCAGCTGTTCGGCTTCGTCGGCTTGCTCGTCGCCGTGCCGATCCTGGCCACGGCCACGATCCTGGTCGACGAGCTGTGGGTGAAGCCCCTCGAGGCGGGGGAGGGACGCGCGCCGGTCGAGCAGATCCGCCGGTCGGTCACCGAGGGCCTGGCGGTCAGAGTCCGGCGCTGAACGATCGCAACGGCATGTGTGTGTGGCGCGCCGCCGTCGGGTAATCCCCGAGCATGGACGAGAACGATCCGGAGCGGCTCGCCGACGACCTCGAACGGGAGGCCGACGAACTCGAGCGCCGCACCGAGGAACTGGGGCAGCACACCGAGGACCTCTCAAAGGAGTGGGAGCGCAAGCGTGCGGATCCCGGCGTGCCGGGCGCCCCGCCCGCGACGGACGGCGAGGACTCGGACGACACCGAGAACTCGGACCACGTCGAGGACGGCGAGAAATAAGCGCGCCTAGGGAGAGCAGACGTCGAGCTGGATCAGGCCGGTGCAGGGTCTGATCGACGTCTTCAACGAGTACGACCGGGTCATCTCGGCGTACGTCCCGATCGGGATCGCGGTGTTCACGCTGAGCGTCGTCGTGCCGTTGTTCGCGGTCCGGATCCGCCGGCGCCGCGCTCGAGGACTGGGGCGCGCGACCCGATGGCACGAGACCAACCCGTTTGAGGGCACCTACGCGATGTTGCTGGCGTGCGTGGCAGCGCTCCTGCTCTACCTGACCTTCACCACGCAGCGCAAGGTCGACACGGTGTCCAACCAGCGGCATCCCAGCGTGGTCATCAAGGTGGCCAGATCTACTCGAGGGGTGCACTAAGCACACCTGACGAGCGTCGGCTACGGAGGGGGCTGGGTGCCGCTCCGCTCGCGTTGGCAATCCGCCACGACAACCCGCAGGAGTTCTGAGCCGTCGATCACCTCGTAGCCCACCTCGTCCGCGAGCTGAGCCACGGTTGAGGCGGAAGCCACCTCGAGCTCCTCGCTCGCGCCCGCCCGAAGCGGACCGATCGTCACCTCGAGCTGACCGCCGTCGGCGCCCAGGGCGAAGCTGACGCGAGCACTCGAGGCGGCCGACCGGACGTGTTCGGTGATCGCCCGCGTGACCAGGAACACGTCGGAGAACCGCTCGAGCGAGAAGCGCGACCGCGCGGTCAGCGCGCTCGTGAGCGGCTCGAGCACGCCGGCGAGCAGCTCGCCCGGCAGAAGCGTCACGACGGCGTCTCCGGATAGGCCGCGCCGCCACGGGGTCCACGCCTCGAGGTCCTCGCTCTCCTCCAAACTCGTCAGCAGCCCGTCACGGCGCGTGTCGTGACGGATGTCGAAGCCCATCCGGACCTCGGTCCCGCAGCCGGGGGCGGTCAGGAACTCCGCTCGATCGGCCAGGGCGTTGATCAGAGGGAGGCCGACGCGCAGCCGGTCGCCCGCCGGCGCCACCTGCTGGAACCCGCCGCCCCAGTCGCGCACGCTCACCTCGACGCTCTCGAACCCGACGTCGACGCGCACCGCGATCACGCCGCTCTCGCCGCGGTAAGCATGGTCGACCGCGTTGTTGCACGCCTCGCTGACCGCCGTTTTCACGTCGTCGACGATCTCGGGGCGAAGGAAGAACGGCTTGACCAGCGCGCCCAGAGCGGCGCGGACCAGCCCGGCGCTGTCTGGGCGGCTTTCCAGGCGCAGATTGAGGATCCCTGGCTGGCCGGAAACCATGCCCAAGTGCTTCCCGGCCTGGCGGCCTGAAAAACGGGGTGCTGCCGGTTACGTGCTGGCTCGCGCGCGGCGGGCAATCCCACCGCCGCCCACCCCGAGCCGGGTCGCGGCGGGAATCCCCACCACGAGGCACAGGACGCAGCCGACCAACATCGCGCTGTGGACGGTCGAGGCGTCGATGCCGCCCGCCAGCACGGCACCGCCGAGACCGGCTCCGATCCCCGCGCCGAGTAGCCGGCCCACCGACAGGATGGCCGAGGTCCGTCCGTGCGAGACGAGCGGCGTCGCATTCAGCGCGGCCCGCGAGGTGGGGACGAACAGCATCCCGAGTCCGAGCCCAACCGGGATGAGCGGCAGGATCGTGACGAGGCTCGCGAGGGGCACGCCGGGGATGGCCAACACCGCCAGGCCGCCGGCGGCGAGGACGAACCCGAGCAGAGCGGGGAGCCGCTCGCCGTACTCGTCGACGAGCCGGCCCGTCAGCGGCGCCGCCGCCCCCACGAGCAGCGCGACGATCACGAGCGCGGCGGATGCGCCCAGCGCCGAGAAGTCGGCCGCCCGCTGGAGATATTGCGAGGCCAGGTAGAAGCAGCCGATCATGACCGCGAAGGTGAGCGCGGCGACGAGCGTCGCGGCCATCACGATCCGGTTGACGGTGGGCGTCTTCTCGCCGCCGGCGCCGCCGGTGTGCAGGGTCGGAGGCACCTCCCTGGCGATCGCCGCCGCGGAGATCAGCGCGAGCGGGACCAGCGCCCACCATGCGGCGCGCCATCCGAGCGACACGGTCAGCAGTCCGCCGAGGAGCGGACCGGCGAGGTTCGAGACGCCGGCGCTCGCGCCCCAGATACCCAGCGCGCTGCCGCGCCGCTCGGGCGGGAAGCCGCTGACCGCGCCGGCGAGCGCGGCGGGGCTGACCAGGCCGGCGCCGATGCCCTGGACGACGCGCGTCGCGATGAGCGCGCCGATGCTCGACGTCACCGCGCCGGCGCCGGCGCCGACCGCGAACAGCGCGAGTCCGACCAGCGCCAGCCGGCGGGCCCCGAAGCGGTCGACGAGTGCGCCGCCGGGCAGGAGCACGATCGCATAGGCGCCGAAATACGCGCTCAGCACGACGGCGGTCGACGCGCTCGAGACGTGCAGTCCGTGGGCCACTGAGGGCAGCGCGACCGTGATCAGCGTGCCGTCGAGCTGGAGGAGCGCGGCCGCCCCGGTACACGCGAACAACCGCGTCCAAGCCTCTCGCGGTACCTCACCGCCGGGATGAGGCCGTCGAGATCTGGAGTGGCGGCGCATAACGCGAAGCCACAATAGCGGCGCCCGCGCGAATCACTCCGCGCGGGCGCCGTACCGCTAACAGCTTGCGAGGGTGCGGCCTTTACGAAGTCTTCTTCTCGAGGTTCGCGACCTCTTCGGCCTTGCGGTCGGCCTTCTGCTGGTCGCGCGCCAGCTCGTCCTTGGCCTCGCCCTTGCGCTCTTCCTGCCGGCCCTGACGGTGCAGATCCGAGTCGCCGGCCAAGTCGCCGGCCGCTTGCTTGATCTTGCCCGACACCTTGTCTGTGAGTCCCATGTCCTGACTCCTCTCGTTCGTGCTGAGGCGCCGCCGTCAGGCGCCGCCGAGTTTCCCGTTGCACCCGGCCCTTGACGACTCGCTACCCGGGTCCCGACCTGGTGACACGCCGGCCGCTGCGGGTAGGCCCGCGTATGTGAGCAACGACGCGTATCCCCCGATCGGCGACTACGCCTTGATCGGCGACTGCCATTCCGCCGCGCTCGTATCGCGCGACGGCTCGATCGATTGGTGTTGCCTGCCCCGGTTCGATTCGGGCAGCGCGTTCGGCCGGCTGCTCGACCGCCGCGGCGGCGGGCACTGCTCCATCCAGCCCACCGGCGACGGACTCTGGGAGTACCCGCGCACCTATCTCGACGACACCCTCGTGCTCGAGACGACGCTCCTCGGGCAGTCCGGCGAGGCCCGGCTGACCGACTGCTTCGCGATCGACGCCAGCCCCGAGCAGACCAAGAAGCGGCAGATCCTCCGGATCGTCGAGGGCGTGCGCGGATCGGTCGAGCTCGACGTGCGCGTCGCGCCGCGCTTTGACTACGGGCAGGTCCGTCCGTGGATCCGCCGGCATGGGCTGCGACTGCACTCAACGATCGGGGGCAACGACGCGCTGCTCGTCTATTGCGACCAGGAACTCGAGGAGGATCCGCAGCACGAGCTCGCCGGACGTTTCACGGTCGGGCCGGGCGACCGAGTGCGGCTGGCGGTGACCTACTGCGCGCCCGAGCACATCGACGCCGACCCGCCCGAAGCCCCCGAGCCGCGGACCCTCGACGGCCGCCTCGAGGCAACGATCCACTGGTGGCGCGAGTGGGCCTCATCGCTGCATCTCGACACCCGAGATGAGCCCGCCGCGCGCCGGTCCGGGATCGTGCTCAAGGCACTCACGTACGCGCCGACGGGCGCCGTCGCCGCGGCGGCGACGACGTCGCTGCCCGAAGCTGTCGGCGGTTCCCGAAACTGGGATTACCGGTACGCCTGGGTGCGCGACTCGAGCTTCAGCTCGCGGGCGTTCACCGAACTCGGGGCGGTCGACGAGGCCGACGCCTTCCGCGCCTTCATCATGCGTTCGGCCGCCGGCCACGCCGGGGATCTCCAGGTCGTGTACGGCGTGGGCGGCGAGCGCCGCCTGCGCGGTGATGTGGTCGAGGAGCTTGAGGGCTACCGCCGCTCCAAACCGGTCCGCGTCGGCAACGACGCCGCCGAGCAGATGCAACTCGACGCCTACGGTGAGCTCGTGAACCTGACCTGGCGCTGGCACCGCCGGGGTCACTCGCCAAGCGACGACGACTGGCGCTTTCTCGTCTCGCTGATCGACCATGCCGCTGATCGGTGGTCGGAGCCCGACAAGGGAATCTGGGAATGGGCGGGCGAGCCCCGGCACTTCGTTCATTCCAAGGTGCTGTGTTGGTCGGCGCTCGACCGGGGGATGCGGTTGGCCGACGAGTGCATGCGCCGAGCCCCCACGCGCCGGTGGAAGCGGGTGCGAGACGAGCTCCGCGATGCGATCGAGCGCGACGGCTACGACTCCGAGCGCGGGGTGTACGTGCAGGCGTTCGGCCACTCCGACATGGATGCCGCGCTGCTCCTGCTGCCGACCGTCGAGTACGTCGACTGGGATGACGAGCGGATGCGGCGCACCGTGGCGGCCGTGCGCGAGGAGCTGGACGCGGGCGATGGACTGCTCTACCGCTACCGGTGCGACGACGAGCTCGAGGGCGAAGAGGGCGCGTTCCTGTGCTGCTCGTTCTGGTTGGCCGAGTGCCTGGCCCGGGCCGGCGACCTGGGGGAGGCGCGCGCGGTGTTCGACCAGTCCGTGGCCCGCTCCAACGACCTCGGCCTGTTCTCCGAGGAGGTCGACCCGGCCTCGGGAGAGCTGCTCGGCAACTACCCCCAGGGACTCACGCACCTTGCCCACATCGACGCGGCGGTCGCCCTCGGAGAGTCCGAGGATCGCCTTCAGTAGTCGCCGATGGCCTCGATGAAGCCGTAGTTATCCGCCACCGGAAGCGGGTAGCGGCACTAAGGCGCCGCCGACCATCGTTAGTAAAAAGGCGGGCCGACGAGGAAAGGAACGAGAGCGCATGAGTGCAACGGTTGGCGACTATCTGCTGGAACGCCTCACCACCTGGGGCATCAAGCGCATCTACGGCTACCCGGGCGACGGCATCAACGGGATCTTGGGCGCGTTCGAGCGCTCGAGCAACGGAAACAAGGATCTCGGCCGACCGGAGTTCATCCAGGTCCGCCACGAGGAGATGGCCGCGTTCATGGCGTGTGCCCACGCCAAGTTCACCGGCGAGCTCGGCGTCTGCATGGCCACCTCGGGCCCCGGCGCCGTGCACCTCCTGAACGGTCTCTACGACGCCAAGCTCGATCATCAGCCGGTGCTGGCGATCGTCGGCCAGCAAGCCCGCGCCGGCATGGGCGGCAACTACCAACAGGAAATCGATCTCCAGAGTCTGTTCAAGGACGTCGCCCACGAGTACGTCGAAGTGGCGATGGTGCCGGCTCAGATCCGCCATCTGATCGACCGCGCCTGCCGCATCGCGCTCGCCGAGCGCACCGTCACCGCGCTGATCATTCCCAACGACCTCCAGGACGCCGACGCGGTCCCCCAGCCGCCGAACAAGCACGGCACGGTCCATTCCGGTCCCGGCTACCAGCGGCCGCGCATTGTGCCCGCCGACGCCGACCTCGACCGCGCGGCGGCAGCGCTCAACGCGGGCGGCAAGGTCGCAATGCTCGTCGGCCAGGGTGCACTGCACGCCTCCGATGAGGTGGCGCAGACCGCCGACGTGCTCGGCGCCGGCGTGGCCAAGGCCCTGCTGGGCAAGGCCGTCCTGCCCGACGATCTGCCGTTCGTGACCGGGTCGATCGGCCTGCTCGGCACCAAGCCGAGCTGGACCATGATGCAGGAGTGCGACACGCTCCTGATGGTCGGCTCGAGCTTCCCCTACTCGGAGTTCCTGCCCGAGGAGGGCAAGGCGCGCGGGGTGCAGATCGACATCGACGGCAAGATGCTCGGAATCCGCTACCCGATGGAGGTCAACCTCGTCGGCGACAGCGCCGAGACGCTACGGGCCCTGCTGCCGCGGCTGCAGCGCAAGGAGGATCGCGGCTGGCGGGAGAAGATCGAGGGCGAGGTCGCCGAGTGGTGGAACCTGATCGAGGACCGCGCGCAACTCGCGGCCGATCCGATCAACCCGCAGCTCGTCTTCCACGAGCTGTCCAAGCGCCTCCCGGACGGAGCCATCCTCAGCTCCGATTCCGGCTCGTCGGCCAACTGGTACGCGCGCGACGTCAAATTGCGCAAGGGAATGATGGGCTCCCTGTCGGGCACGCTGGCCACCATGGGGCCGGGCGTCCCGTACGCGATCGCCGCCAAGTTCGCTTACCCGAACCGGCCGGTGGTGGCGATGGTCGGCGACGGCGCGATGCAGATGAACGGCATCAACGAGCTGATCACGATCGCCAAGTACCGCCATCTGTGGGCAGATCAGCGGCTCGTGGTGATGGTGCTGAACAACCGCGACCTGAACCAGGTCACCTGGGAGCAGCGCGCGATGGAGGGCAATCCGAAGTTCGAAGGCTCGCAGGAGCTCCCGGACTTCCCCTACGCACGCTACGCCGAGCTCATCGGCCTCAAGGGCATCCGCGTCGACACGCCCGATCAGGTCGGTCCGGCCTGGGACGAGGCGCTGAACGCCGATCGCCCGGTCGTGTACGAGGCGATCACCGATCCCGAGGTGCCGCCGCTGCCACCTCACATCACGATCGAGCAGGCAAAGGCGCTCAGCTCTGCGCTCCTCTCGGGCGACCCGGACGCGGGGCGAATCGTCAAACAGTCCTTCTCCCAGAAGATCCAGGAATTCCTCCCCGGGCGATGACTACGACTGTCCGCGCGGAGGCTGCGGTCGAGGAGCTCGAAGTCGGGGCGTACACGATCCCGACCGATCAACCCGAGGCCGACGGCACGCTCGCCTGGGACTCGACGACGATCGTCGTCGTGCACGCGCACGGCGGCGGAGAGTCGGGGCTCGGTTACACCTACGCCGACGTCTCGACGGCGAAGCTGGTCGAATCCAAGCTGGCCGCGATCGTCACCGGGCGCGACGCGTTCTCACCGCAGGCCGTCTGGGAGAAGATGGTCGAGCAGACCCGCAACCTGGGCCGCCCGGGCATCACGTCGATGGCCATCGCCGCGGTCGACACGGCGCT
>DATBYI010000523.1:0-3214 GCA_036513815.1 Solirubrobacteraceae bacterium | reverse complement strand
GAGTAGGTGGCGGCCGTCACGGCGACCTGGGTCGTGACCATGTTGATGATCCGGCCGTTATCGGCCATCTTGTCGTAGGCCTCGCGCATGAAGAAGTACGGGATCTTGGCGTTGATCGCGAACGAGTCGTCAAAGTCCTTCTCGCTCGTCTCGACCAGGGGTTTGCGGATGATCAGCCCCGAGGTGTTCACCAGGATGTCCCACTTCCCGAAGCGGTCGATGGTCGCGTCAACCAACTGCGTGATCTGACCGGTGTCGGTCAGATCGCCTTGATGAGCGATCGCCTCGACGCCGAGCCCTTCGAGCTCGTTGACGACGTCCGCCGCTTCCTGGGCGCGATGGGGAGAGTTGTAGTGCACGACGAGATTGACGCCGTCGCCAGCGAGAGACTCAGCGAACAGCTTGCCCAAATTCGCGGTCCCCCCCGTGACGATCGCGACTCGACTGTTTCCGTTGCCGGAGGACGTCGCAGAAGTAGCCATCTCTGCTCCTTGGTTTGAAGGTGGACGCTGACAATCGCAGGGGACCGGCGGTCATCGAGTCATGGAACGCGTAGTCCGCGATCGGCGATCTCGTAGTCACCGGGGTCAGAGCGGTTGGCGCGGAGCTTCGGCGACGGTGTGCAGGCAGGCTGGGAGGACGGTGTCGACAGCCGCCCCCGCGCGCGGGTATGGTCGGTGTTGCATGGGCATTGAGGGGGCTGCAGAGGTGCTGCACGGCCGCCGCGGCGAGCGCGAGATGCTGGATCGGTTGCTTGGCGTAGTACGTGGTGGGCAGAGCCGGGTGCTTGTGTTGTCCGGCGAGCCGGGGGTTGGCAAGACGGCACTATTGGAGTCAGCGATCCGCTCCGCATCGGGGTTCCGGGTCGCGCGCGCTGTCGGTGTCGAGTCAGAGATGGAGCTGGCGTTCGCGGCCCTCCAGCAGTTGTGCGCGCCGATGATGGACCGTCTGGGACGACTTCCTGCGCCTCAGCGTGACGCGCTCGGAGTGACGTTCGGGTTGAGTGCGGGGAACCCGCCGGATCGCTTTCTCGTCGGGTTGGCCGTGCTGAGCCTGTTCTCGGAGATAGCCCATGAGCGCCCGCTCCTATGTGTCGTTGATGACGCGCAGTGGCTCGATCGAGCCTCCGCGCAGACGCTTGTCTTTGTGGCGCGGCGGTTGTTGGCGGAGTCGGTCGCGCTGATCTTCGCGACGCGGGATCCAAGGGAAGAGCTTGAGGGACTGCCGCGACTGGTGGTTGAGGGCCTGCGCAATGGTGACGCGCGGGCACTGTTGGGCTCGGCACTGCGGGTGCCCTTGGATGACCCGGTGCGGGAACGGCTCTTGGCCGAGACGCGCGGTAACCCACTGGCGTTGTTGGAGTTGCCTCGCGGATTGACGGCCGCTGAGCTAGCGGGCGGCTTTGGCTTGCCGGGCGCACCGGGGCTCTCGGACCGGATCGAAAACACCTTTCGAAGCAGGCTCGCGCGACTACCGGCCGATACCCAGCGGCTGATGTTGGTCGCGGCGGCGGAGCCGGCCGGCGATCCGGTGCTGATGTGGCGGGCGGCCCGGCGGCTCGGGATCGGGATGGCGGCGGCGGCCGACACCGATGGGCTGCTCGCGATTGGCACCCGCGTGGCGTTCCGCCACCCGCTGGTCCGATCATCGGTGTATCGGGCCGCTTCGTCGAAGGAGCGGCAGGCCGTGCACCGCGCGCTGGCCGAGGCGACCAATCCCGAGGTCGACCCCGATCGCCGTGCTTGGCATCTGGCCCAAGCGACGCCGGGGTTTGACGAGGACGTCGCTTCCGAGCTCGAGCGTTCGGCGGGCCGTGCCCAGGCGCGCGGGGGGTTCGCGGCAGCGGCTGCGTTCCTGGAAAGAGCGGTCGCGCTGACCTCCGATCCGGCGCGCCGCGCCGGGCGTGCGCTGGCCGCGGCCCAGGCCAAGCACCAAGCTGGCGCGTTCGACGCGGCGCTCGGACTGGTCGGCATCGCGCAGTCGGGACCGCTGGAGGAGCTCCAATACGCCCAGGTGGACCTGCTGCGCGGTCAGATCGCGTTCGCGCTGAGCCGCGGTCGTGACGCGCCACCGTTGTTGCTCAAAGCCGCAGAGCGGCTCGCACCGCTCGACATCGGGCTCGCGCGCGATACCTACTTGGAGGCTTTGTCCGCGGCGCTGCATGCCGGTCGCCTGGGCAGCCGCGATGGTGTGCGGAAGATGGCCGGTGCCGCACGCCGGGCCCCCCCGTCGCCCCAGCCCCCGCGAGCGTCCGATCTCCTCCTCGATGGGCTGGCCGTGCTGCACACGGAGGGGTATGACGCTGGGACGCCGATGCTAAAGCGGGCACTGCGCGCTTTCCGCAGCGAGGAACTCTCCAGTGAGGATGGGATTCGCTGGCTATGGCTGGCGTGCCGCACCGCCATGGATCTGTGGGACGACGACAGCTGGTTCGTGCTTTCCGCCCGGCACGTCCAGCTCGCTCGCGACGCTGGCGCGCTGACCGTACTGCCCCTTGCGCTCAACCGGCAAGCAGGCATCCATCTGTTCGCCGGCCAGTTTGGGTCGGCCGAGGCCTTGGTCGAAGAGGCGCACGCAGTCAGCGACGCGATCGGCAACCCGGACGTGTCCTATGCTCGTGTGATCCTCGCCAGCTTGCGCGGCCGCGAGGTGGAGACGTCACGGCTGACCGCGGCTGGCGACCGGGACGCCACCGCCCGTGGCGAGGGCAGGATGCTCGGCGCCGGCGGATACGCGACCGCTGTGCTCTACAACGGTCTCGCCCGGTACGACGATGCGCTGGCGGCCGTCCGGGCAGCCACCGAGTACCCGGAGGATTTGACGTTCTTCACCTGGGGGCTGGTCGAGCTCATCGAGTCGGCAGCCCGGAGCGGGAAAGCCGATCTCGCCTCCGACGGCCTGCGCCGGCTCTCAGAGAGGACAGGCACGACCGGCACCGACTGGGCGCTCGGCGTCGAGGCCCGCTTGCGGGCCCTGGTGAGCGACGGCGAAACCGCCGAGGCGTTGTATCGCCGCGCGATCGAGGCGGTCAAGCGCACCCGCATTCGCCTGGAGCTCGCCCGCGCCCACCTCTTGTACGGCGAATGGCTGCGCCGCGAGAACCGACGTCTCGACGCGCGCGAGCAGCTGCGTATCGCCCATGAGATGTTCACCGAGTTCGGGATGGAGGCGTTCGCCGAGCGCGCCAGGGTCGAGCTCGAGGCGACCGGCGAGC
>DATBYI010000522.1:0-5324 GCA_036513815.1 Solirubrobacteraceae bacterium | reverse complement strand
GCATCTCGAGCACGTAGGACTTCTCTTCGGCGTCGTGGTCGTCCGGGTCGTTCGAGACCTCCCAGGTGCGCTCACGCGCCCAGATCTCCTGCCACTTGGGCTCTATCTGCTTGGGGTCGTAACGTCGGTCGGACACGGGATTAGGAGGTTACTTCGGCGCCTGCGGTCGTGTACGTGGCTAGGCATGCGCCCATCCGTGGATCATCGAGGGACAGAGAACTCCGGGAACTAACCGGCCGCCCCGCCACCCGCCACCCGCCACCCGCCACCCGCGAGTGACGCGTTAGCGGCGCCACCCGCGAGTGACGCGTTAGCGGCGCCACGCAGGCTCTCGGATAAACCGCTGGGGTTGTGGCGAGCACACAACCGCCGGGCCATGAGCCGGTGGCGCTGAGCGCAATTCATCGGAGGCTGGTCGAGAAAACGTCCTATATGGGCGGTTTCTCGACCAGGCCCTGGGGCGCGGTCGCGCCCGTTGTGCCGGGGCCACAAAGAACCGCGATGCACGGCTGTTCACGCGACCACCTCTGTGGACCGGCGAATCACCGTTCACCGCCGTCGTCAGCGCGCATAGCAAGAAAGCCGAGCGCGGCGAGGTGCTCTGCCGGACCACCCCTCCCGTCTCGCGCCGGCGGCTCCACCCGCGGGAGCCGCCCCGCTCTACCATCCTCGCGTGGCTGAGAACGCCGGGTCTGGACCCAGGGAGCCCGAGGCGCCGCCGTCAGGCGCCACCGCGCCGCATCAAGCTCAACCCCCTAGCGCCACCGTCGCCGCCGAACGGGTCGCCGCGATCGTCGCCGCAGCCGAGGAGACGGCGGAGAGGTTGCGAGCAGAGGCCGAGCAGCTTCGTACCGACGCCGAGCAGCGCTCCCGCGATCGGATCGCCGAGGGTCAGCGCGCCGCCGACAATCGCGTCAGCGCCGCCGAGGAGGAGGCGGCCGAGATCGAGCGGTTGGCGCAGGCAGAGGCGGCCCGCCTGCGCGAGTCCGGTCGCGCCGACGGCGAGGCGGCCAAGGCGGCGGCCACCAACGAGGCGCTCGGCATCGTCGCCCGGGCCGAAGAGAGCGCCGGCGAGATCGTCAACGAGGCACGCCAGTCCGCCGCCGCGAGCCGCGCCGAGTCCGAGGAACGCGCCCGCAGCCTGCTCGAAGACGCTCGCGCCACCGCGGACGGCGTCCGGTCCGAAGGGCTCGAGCTCGTCTCCAATCTGCGCGAGATGAGCAACTCCCTGCGTTCGAACGCCGAGCGGCTGCTCGGAGACGTCCAGCGCGTTCACTCGCGACTGGTGGCGCAGATCGAGCGCGTGGAGCGCGTCGCCGGTGGCGGTGGCGGTGGCGGTGGCGGCGGTGGCGGTGGCGGTGGCGGCGGCGGTGGCGGGCATGGCGGTGGCGGCGGCGGCTCGCGCGGCGCCGTAGCCGGGGCCGGGGCCGGAACGCGCGCCGGCGGTCGCGAGGATCGGCGCGACGAGCCGGCCGGCGCCACCGAACGAGCTCCCATGTCGGTCGACGACGGGCTCGACGTCCCCGAGTTCATCCCGCCCAAATAGGTCGCGTTCGCCGCGGACGTTTCCCCTGCAACGATCAGCTTTCCGTCCGAGTCCCATGCGAACATATGTTCGTGATGAACTCGAACGACAAGGGAGCCATCGCCGAGCAGGCGATCGTGTTCGCCGCGATGAAGCTCGGCGTGCCGGTGCTCCGACCAGTCGCCGAGCACGGCCGCACCGATCTCGCCCTTGATATTGGTGGCGACCTGCTGCGTGTCCAGGTGAAATGGGGTCGGCTGAGCCCGGAACGCGATGTTGTCTCGGTCGCACTCCGCACATCCCGGTGCACCCCGCGCGGACACATCTACCGGACTTATGGCGAGCACGAGATTGACTTCTTCGCCGTCTACTGCGGTGAGCTCGATCGGTCGTTCCTGCTTCCAGCGCACCTCCTGGTGGGCAAGACTTATGTCCACCTGCGCCTAACCGCCCCGCGCAACGGACAGCAGGCATGCATTAACCTTGCGGACGACTTCACATTCGAAGGGGCTGTAGCTCAGTTGGCTAGAGCGACGCGCTGGCAGCGCGTAGGTCAGGGGTTCGAGTCCCCTCAGCTCCATCTTCCAGGGGAGAACGCCTAGCCGCGGTCGGCCTTGGCCGCCTCGAGCGCCGCCGGCGGATCCAATTCCCCGCCCTGCCGCAACAGCTCGAGCGCGCGGTCGGCCACCTCGGCCGCCTCGGCGCCACCGAGCGACTCGTCGCGCAGGGCCAGGGCGAGGAGCACCTGGCGGAGCTGCTCGGGGCTGTCGAGATCGGGCGGCGACCCGGCGGGCGGCAGGTCGCGGATGCCCGCGAGAAGGCGCGCCGGGCTCGCGCCGCCACCGAACAGCCGCCCGGCCGACTTGTCCGGGATGGTGGCGACGATGGCGCCGGTGGCGGGGTTGACCACGGCCACCCGGCTTCGCAGGCCGGCGCGTTCGAGCACCAGGTGATATCCCGACAACCGCAGATAACCGAGCTGGGCCGCGAGCTGCACGAACGCCGACGCTTCCTGCTCGTCCTTCAGGTGGGGCTGGTGCAGGGCGAGCTGGGTGCCGGCGTCGGGCAGCGACGGGTTGGGCTCCGGCGCCACGAGCAAGAATGCGCGCGAGCCGAGGCGACCCGCCCCGACGCCTCCCACGTCGACGAGCAACTGGTAGCCGACGAGTTCGAGCGCGCCGGCGATCCCCGGCGGGAGTGGGTGCTCGGTGAGGTGCCCCGGCGCGAAGGTCACGGCGGTTAGTTGTCGAGCAGGCCGCCGACGATCCCGCCGAGCAGGCCGCCGCCGCCCTGGCGCTGTTGATTGCCCCCGGCGCCCTCCTCGACGGGCGGATGCAGGTACGCGCTCTGCAGGCCGACCCGGCCGGGCCCCGTGAAGCGGTTGAAGACCAGGTTGCCGGCGCCGCTCATAAAGCCGGTTTTGAAGCCGTACACCTCCTGGGACATCTGCACGGAGTGGTCGCGGAACACCCAGCCCCCGGGCTCGATGTCGATCGACTCGCCCGGGTCGAGCTGCTTCTCGAACACGTTGCCGTAGCCGTGGATCCAGACGACGCCCTCGTGGTCGCCGGCGAAGAACTGGTCGATCCAGAACCCGCCGCCGTAGAACATGTTGGCGAAGCCCTGCTGGCGGCTGTAGTCGTACTGGACGCCGCCGGTCGCGGCCAGAAACTGGTGTTCGCGCACGACGATGCCCTGACCGGGCTGGAGATGGAGCGCCACCACGTGGCCGGGCGCATCGCGGCTGAACGCGACCTCGCCGGCCGACTGGATCTCGAGCATCAGCAGCGGCATCCCGCCGAACGCCCGGCGCTTGAGCCCCTTGCCGAGGGGGTGAAGGCCGATCTGGAGCTGCGGGTACTTCCACAGCAGCACGTGATGCTCGAAGTAGATCGGCACCTGGCCGTCAAGCGCCATGTGCAGAACCGGTACCAGCTCGCCTTCCAGGCGATACTTCACACCCGGGGCCGTGCCCTCGAGGATCTGGGTCGGAAGGATCTGTGGCGCAGACGGCATACGTTCTCTCCGTTCGGCAGGTTTCGGTCGACCTCGGTTGATCTGATTCGCAGGCGGCGCCCGACGGCTGGCGCCTTCCCGGGCCAGACGCTATCGCGCAACCCGGATCAGCGGCGATAATCGCACCCTCATGGCGACCATCTACGTCACCGGCCACCGCAATCCCGACGCGGACTCGATCGCGTCGGCGATCGGCTACGCCGAGCTCAAGGGGCGCATCGACACGCGCAACAGCTACATCCCGAGCCGCCTGGGCGAGGTCAACGCCCAGACCCAGTGGCTGCTCGAGCGCAGCGGGGCCAAGTCACCCCAATTCCTCCCCCACGTCATGGTCCGCGCCTGCGACGTGATGCAGTCGAGCTTCCCGACGGCGCATGTCGGGGCGCCCATCCGCCAGGCCGGACTCGAAATGGCGCGTGCCGGCCTCGAGCTCGTGCCCGTGGTCGACGATGACGGCGCGCTCGTGGGCGTGTTGACCGAGCGCGCCCTCGCCCGCCGGTACGTGCGTGAGACTCGAGAGGCGTCGACCCTCCGGGACGCTCCGACCAAGGTCTCGGCGATCGTCGAGGCGCTTGGCGGCAAGCTCCTCGCCGGCGAGGACCAGCTGCTCTCGGGTCGCGTGTGGGTGCACTCGATGGACCCGACCCGAAGCGGCGCGTCGCCGGGCGATGTGGTCGTGGTCGGCAACCGGGCCGACGCCCAGCGCCTGGCCATCGAGCGCGGCGCCCAGCTGCTCGTGCTCTCAAACGACTCGGAGCCTGACGACGACATCCTCGCGCTCGCCCAGGAACGGGGCGTGGCCGTGATCGTCTCAGCGCTCGACAGCTACGTCTCGGGCCGCATGATCACGCTGGCCGCGCCGTGCGGGGCGCTGATGGAGTCCGATCCCCTCACCGCCACGAGCGAGTTCCTCGTCGACGAGATCTCCGAGCAGATCAAGGAGAGCCACTACGGGGCCGCCGTGGTCATTGATCCGCAGCGGCACCCGATTGGGCTCGTCACCCGATCGGATCTCGTGGCGCCACCGCGCCGGCGCGTGCTGCTCGTCGATCACGCCGAGCAGGCCCAGAGCGTGTCCGGCGTCGAGCAGGCGGAGATCGTCGAGATCCTCGATCATCACCACATCGGCTCGATCGAAACCCGGCTCCCGGTCGCCGCCACCTTCGACCCGGTCGGGTCGACGGCCACCCTCGTCGTGGAGCGCTTTCGCCAGAGCGGAATGGAGCCCAGCCCGCCGACCGCGATGATGCTGCTCGGCGCGGTGATGTCGGACACGATCATCCTCAACTCGGCGACGACGACCGACCGCGATCGCCGCGTCGTCGAGTACCTCGAGCGCGCGCTGGCGATCGACGCCATGCAGTACGGCCGCGAGATGTTCGAGGCGACCGCCGACGTCTCGGAGGTGAGCGCCGAGCAGATCATCTCGCGCGACGCCAAGCAGTACCACGTCTCGAGCGGGCACCAGATCTGCATCGCCCAGATCGAGGTCGTCGGCCGGGCGCTCATGGACCGCAAGGACGAGCTGATCGCCGCCATGCGCAAGGCGCGCGAGAGTCGCGATCTCCAGCTTTACGCCCTGATGGTCACCGACGTGCTGACCAAGGGCACCGACCTACTCGTCGCCGGCGACGTGACGACGGTGGCGCGGACGTTCGGCACGAAGCCACACGACTCAACGATCGAGCTTCCGGGCGTGATGAGCCGCAAGAAAGAGGTCGCGCCCAAGCTGCTCGCGGCGATGTAGTGATCGGCCAGGCGACGGCCGTCGCCACCGGACCAG
>DATBYI010000521.1:0-2560 GCA_036513815.1 Solirubrobacteraceae bacterium | reverse complement strand
TCCCGTCCTCGATCAGCGCCCGGCTGATGTTGTCGAGCCAGATCGACTGACCCAGCGCCTCGATCTCGCGAAGGTGGTTGCTCATCTCGTCTCTCCGTTCGTCGCTGTTCTCTCAAAGAGTAGTCCCGGCCGGAACTTCCGTATCGCTGAAGCGTTCTGATCCGTTGGACCGACGTGCAGGGCAAGCTGGAGGTACCGATGTTCGGCTGGGGTCGTACCCTGGCGGCGGTGGTCGTGGCAATGGCGGTGGTCACGGTTGGCGGCGCGGTGGTCTGCGCCCCGGCGTGGGCCGGCATCGTCACGCGGGCTCAGATCGCCTCCGTCCGCCGGGCGGGGCTGAAGGCGGCCGAGCGCGACGCGATCACGATCCGGTCGGTTACCGCCGCCAGCGATCCGTCGCTGGGCCTGATCGTGACCGTCAACTTCGCCGGCGACATCGAGCGCTACCTCGGCCAGGGAGCGCTCGCGAACGGGCTCCTGGCATTGGTGCTGGAGCCGGGCGCCGTGACGCAGACCCCCAACGGACTCGCCGAGCAGGGAGGCGGCTTCACCTCCACGGCCTACCCGGTGCTCGTCCGGCACGGCAAGCGAGAGACGGTCAGGCGCGGCACCGTCGAGGAGTTCAGTCCTGAACACGTGCTGCGAACGTTCAAGGGCGGGCAATACGGAGCGATCCGGGACGGCGACCAGGTCGTATTCCGTGTCGCCGGTCCCGTCCTCGCCGGGATCGGGGGGATCCAGGTGAAGCTGTTCGTCAAGAGCCCGCTCAAATCGACGAAGGAGGCCCCGACGCTGACGACGGCGGGTTGGCGCGCCGTCCTGCGCGAGCGGCCCGCGGCACTCGCGTCGGTGAACCTCAACACGAGCCTCCTGACTAGCGCGCAGCTCGCGGCGGTGGGCAGCGGCGTCTCGAGCGTCCTGTCGGGGTCCGTCCAGCCGGAGTTGCGCTCCGAGATGAAGGCCCGCTCGCAGTTGAAGACCGCGCTCGATGAGTACGCGACCGTGGCTGCGCTGGCCCGCGGACGGCGCGGCGTGCCCCGCGTCAGCACCGGAGCCCTGGTCTCGGAGCTTGGCAACGCGGGCGCCCGCATCGGTCGCCTCCACAACGAGGTCGCCGCGCTCGAGAACCTGAGCGGCGAGATCGTGACCCTTTCCACCCCGGGCGTCCAGGTCATCCAGACCGACAACGGGCTCTCTCAGTACCTCTCGACCCAGCCGGGGCGGCCCATCTCGACGCTGCAGCCACAAGGCGTGCCGATCATCAACGTCAACCCGCAGGTCCGCTACCAGCAGTTCACCGGGGTCGGCGCGGCGCTGACCGACAGTTCGGCCTGGCTGATCTACGACGAGCTCCCGCCGACCAGCCGGCTTGCCCTTCTGCAGGCGCTGTTCGGCGCTCCGGGGACTCAGAACAGCCTCGGGCTGCCCGCCATCCACCTGAACTTCCTACGCGTCGCGATCGGGGCGGCGGGCGCGATGACCAGCACAGCGCCGTACAGCTACGACGACCAGCAGCCCGGCAAGACGGACCCGAGCCTGTCGGATTTCTCGATCAACCACGACCTGCCGTACATCATCCCGACGCTCCAGCAGGCGCTCCAGATCAATCCCGGGCTCGAGATCTTCGCCAATCCCTGGAGCCCGCCGGCCTGGATGAAGACCGAGGACTCGCTCGACAACTCGGATGGGAACAACACGCTGCAGTCCATGTATTACGAGACGTTCGCCAACTACCTCGTCAAGTTCATCCAGGCCTATCAGGGCCAGGGCGTGCCGATCACCGCGCTCGCGCCCGAGAACGAGCCCTCCTCGGGCCAGGTCGCCACCAACTACCCGGGGATGACACTTACTGAGCCCGAGGAGGCACAGTTCATCGCCCAGAATCTGGCGCCGGCGCTCCAGGCGGCCGGTCTACATCCCAAGCTCTACGGCAACGACCTCAGCTGGGACTCCGCGTCGTATGCCAGCGCGCTGGCCTCGGGCCCCGCGGGGGCGGATCTCTCCGGGATCTCGTGGCACTGTTACTTCGGTTCGCCCAACGTGATGACCCAGGAGCACGAGGCCACGCCCGGCTTCGATCAGCTCATCGACGAGTGCTCGCCCGAGATCCGAGGCTTCGGAACGCCCGAGTTCCTCATCTCCTCGCTGCGCAACTGGGCGAGCGCGGTATCGGTCTGGAGCGTCGCGCTCGAACCGAACGGCCAGCCGATCCAGGCGGGCAACGCCTGCCCTGGGTGTCTCGGGCCGGTCACGATCAACCCGCAGACGCAGGCGATCACCCTCCGTCCCGAGTACTACCAGCTGGGGCAGGTGAGCGCGTTCGTCCAGCCGGGCGCGACGCGGATCGACTCACCGAGTCTCGTGACCTACGGCCTGAACGCGTCGAACATCGAGACGGTGAGCGCCGGCCTCGACGACGTCGCGTTCCAGAACCCCGACGGGTCGAAGGTGCTCGTCGCCTACAACGATTCCTCCTCGGCCACCACGTTCGCGGTCGACTCGGGTGGGCGCTACTTCACCTACACGCTGCCCGGCTTTGCCATGACCACGTTTGTGTGGC
>DATBYI010000520.1:0-2803 GCA_036513815.1 Solirubrobacteraceae bacterium | reverse complement strand
GTCGAAGACCTCGGCCCGGGCCGGATCGACGCTCACGATCCGCTCGCGCAGGGCGGCGAGGTCGGCCAGGCATAACCGCACGTCGTAGTCCAACGTCGTGTCGCGGTTGAGGCCCACGTCTGAGGCACGACCGAGAGTAGCCTGCGCGGCCGCCCGGACCTCGACCTCGTCCTCGACCAGGCGCGTGAGCTCGAAGTAGTCGCCTTGCGCGAGCGGCTCCGCGACGTACACGACCCCGTCTGCGCGCAGCACCCGGCGCGCCTCGCGCAGCGCGTCGAGCAGCTCGGCTGGCGGCACGTGATGAAGCGTGCGCATGAACACGGCCGCGTCGACCGACGCCGCCTCGAGCGGAAGGCGCTGCGCGGTGCCGATCACGTACCGGGCCCCGCTCGCGTCGTCACCGTTCAGAGCCGGAGCGAGCTGCTCCTCGGAGATCTCGACGCCGGTCATCCGCGCGCCGCGGGCGGCCAGCGCGCGGACGAGCGCCCCGCCGCCGCAGCCGATGTCGACCACGTCCTTGCCGGTCGGCTGCACCAGCCTGTCCAGCACATCCAGATCGCTTAGGACTTCGGGGCTCAAGACGGGCTCATCCTAGAGGGACCCTTGTAGGCTCGGATGGATGCTCTCGAAGTACCGCCCCGTCCTGGCGCAGCCCGGCGCCGCCCGTCTGTTCGCGAGCGCGCTGGTGGCGCGCCTGCCGCAGGGCATGGCCCCACTGGCCGTCCTGCTCCTCGTGCGCGGCGCGACGCACTCGTACGCCGCCGCCGGCCTCGCGGTCGGTGCGCAGGCGTTCGCCACCGCCGGCTGCTCGCCGCTGCTTGGGCGGCTCGTCGACCAGCTCGGCCGCCGGCGGGTGCTGGCTCCGCTGGCCTGCGGACAGGCGGTCGTGTACGTCCTGCTCGTCCTCGCCGCCGACGCGCACGCCGGCACGCCCGAGCTGATCGTGCTCGCGGCCCTGGCCGGGGCGCTGCTTCCTCCGATCGCGCCGGTGGTCCGGGTGATGATGCGTGAACTGTTCCAGGACGGCACCCTGCGCGAGACCGCGTACGCGCTCGAGGCGGTCCTCCAGGAGCTCATCTGGATCAGCGGCCCGTTGGTCGTCGCGCTGCTGATCGCAGCGACCTCGCCGGCGGCCGCGGTGGCGCTGCTCGGCGCGGTTTGCGTGACCGGCACGAGCGTGTTCGTGCGCTCGCCGCTCCTGCGTTCCGCCGACGCGGACGGACACGCCGCCACCAGGGCCGGAGCCGGGCGCGTCTCGGCCCTGGCGAGTCCCGAGCTGCGCGCCCTGCTGGCACCGGTGGCGTTGACCGGGACCGGGCTGGGAGCGATCGAGGTCGGGCTCCCGTCGCTCGCGCTGCACGCCGGTTCCCGGCCCGCCTCCGGGCTGCTGCTCGCGCTGTGGAGCCTCGGCAGCCTGGTCGGCGGCCTGTGGTACGGCTCGCGCGTGTGGCGCTCCCCGCTGCGCAGCCGCTACCAGCGACTGCTCGTGCTGGCCGTCGTGTGCTCCGCGCCGTTGATCGCGGCTCGCTCGATCGACGCCGGCATGGTGTGCAGCGTGCTCGCCGGGTTGACCATCGCGCCAATGTTTTCTTGCCAGTACGCGCTCGTCGGCCGGACGGTGAGCCCGGGCACCGAGACCGAAGCCTTCACCTGGGTATCGGCCGCCCTGATTGGCGGCGTCGCGGCCGGCTCGTCGATGGGGGGCGCGTTGATCGGCCCCCTCGGGGTCAGCGGGCCGTTCGTCGTCTCATGCCTGGCCACGATGGTCGCCGCGCTCCTCACCGTGGGAGTCCGGCGGCCCGTGGCCTACGTGTCATAGCCCTGTCACGACCAGCGTTCGGGCCGGCCGCTCGCCGAACTCGAGGCGGGCCGGGTGACGGCCGCTGATCGATGAGGTCAGAAACACCTCGTCGGCGCCGGCGAGCCGCTCGAGCCCGATCAGCTCCTCCCGCACGGCGCGGTCGCCGGCCACCAGCGC
Source organism: Solirubrobacteraceae bacterium (assembly GCA_036513815.1). Classification (GTDB taxonomy): domain Bacteria; phylum Actinomycetota; class Thermoleophilia; order Solirubrobacterales; family Solirubrobacteraceae; genus Palsa-465. Next base: position 825 of record DATBYI010000520.1, on the reverse strand, counting down.
GCCGCGCACCGTGCCGGGCAGGATCCGCCCGTCGGCCGGCGGCGTGATCAGCTCGTCACCCTCAACGATCCACACGTTGGCGTGAGCCGCCTCGAGCACGCACCCGTCGGTGTCGACGAGGAGCGGCACGGCGCCGCGGGCGAGGGCCGCGAGCGCGTCGAGGAGGCGGCGGTCACGCCACTTGTGGGCGCCGAGGCCGCCGGGCAAGGTAAACGGTTCCAGTCGAGCGGGGTACTGAAGCGCGTACGGGGGGCCCGCGGGCGACAGGCCGATGCGCACCGTTCCGTCGGGGTCGGCCAGGATGCGCAGGCGTGAGCGATCGCGCGTCTGCGCGGCGGCCGCCACGACGCCGGCGCGGAGCGTCGCCGGTGGCGCAACTCCGTAGAGCGATCGCATCGATGCGGCCAGCCGGTCGAGGTGCGGTTCGAGCGCGACCGGACGGCCGTCCTCGACGAGCACCGTCTCGAACACCCCGAGCGCGGGGTCCGGCCGGTTTCCGTGGAGGAGCGCGCGCCGGGGGAGGCGCTCGGACGGCCCCGCTCCCATCGGAGCCTCGGCTCGCACGAGCTCGCCGCCCATCGCCGCGATCGGACCCACCGCCTTGTCGAACGCCTCCGCGAGCTCGCGCTCGGGCTCGGAGTCGGCCACCACGGCGCCACCGGCGCCCAGCCAGATCGTGTTCCGGCTCACCTCGAAGGTGCGAATGGCGACGCTGAGATCGAGGCCCGCGAGCGGGCTCGCGATCCCGATCGCGCCGGTATAGACCTCGCGCCGGGTGGCCTCGAGCGCGGCGATGACCTTCATCGCCTGGACCTTCGGCGCGCC
>DATBYI010000519.1:0-11509 GCA_036513815.1 Solirubrobacteraceae bacterium | reverse complement strand
GCAGCGCGAGGCGATGTCGAGATAGTCCGCGTAGGCCTCGTAGAACTCGAGCATCGTGAACTCGGGGTTGTGGGTCGAGTCGACGCCCTCGTTGCGGAAGTCCTTGCCGAGCTCGTAGACGCGCTCGAGGCCTCCGACGATCAGCCGCTTCAAGTAGAGCTCGGTGGCGATGCGCAGGTAGAACTCGCGGTTCAGCGCGTTGTGATGGGTCGTGAACGGGCGAGCCAGGGCGCCGCCGTACAGCGGCTGGAGCACCGGCGTCTCAACCTCGATGAACCCCTCGGCATCGAGGAACCTGCGGACGGCCGAGATCACGCGGGCGCGCACGATGAACAGCTCGCGGGCCTCCTCGTTGGCGATCAGGTCAAGCTCACGCCGGCGGAACCGCGTCTCAACGTCGGTCAGGCCGTGGTGCTTCTCGGGCGGCGGGCGCAGCGACTTGGCCAGGATCGTGAAGTCGAGGACGCGGAGCGTGAGCTCGCCGCGCTTGGACACGAAAGCCACCCCGTCGACCCCGATCAGGTCCCCGAGATCCAGTCCGAGGAGCCTCTCCATCCCTTCGGCGCCGAGCTCATCGACGCGCGCCTGGAGCTGGATCCGGCCTGACCGGTCGACCAGATCCAAGAAGGCCATCTTTCCCTGGCCGCGGCGGGCAGCCAGGCGGCCGGCCACTCGATGGCGAACGTCGGTCTCCTCTCCCGGCGACAGGTCCGCGTGCGCCGCGCGGACCAGAGCGATCGGCTCGACGCCTTGGTACTCGTGCGGGAACGGCTCCACGCCGGCGGCGCGTAGCGACTCGATCTTGCGCCGGCGCGTCGCGAGCAGCTCGTCCGCGCCGTCGGCCCGATCGGCCGGATCGGCCACGGGCACCAGCCCTACTTCGACTCGACGTCGATCTTGGTGATCTTCAGGCGCCGTTCGCCCCGAGGCGTGGTGATCACGACCTCGTCGCCGCGCTTGCGGCCGAGCAGCGCCTTGCCGACCGGCGACTCGTTGGACAGCTTCGCCTCGGCGGGGCTGGCCTCGGCGGAGCCGACGATCGTGTACTTGGTCGACTTGCCGCCATCGTCCTTGACGTGGACCACCGAGCCGACGCGGACCTCGTCCGTGCCGAGATCCGACTGGTCGATCACCGTGGCCGAGCGAAGCTTCTCCTCGAGCGAGGCGATCCGCGCCTCGAGCATCGCCTGCTCGTTCTTGGCGTCGTCGTACTCAGCGTTCTCCGAGATGTCGCCGAACTCACGTGCCTCCTTGATCCGGGCGGCAACTTCGCGGCGACGCGCGGTGGTCAGGTGGTCGAGCTCGGCCTTCAGGTTGGCGAGCCCTTCAGGTGTGATGATGACGTCCTTAGGCATGACTTAAACCTGTATTCGAGTGGGGACCGCCGCTGCGACCGGCGGTCCGGACGAGAAAAAACCCGCCTGCTAAGCGGGGAATTTGCACGCAACTGGGGTGCGTGGGCGGAGGAGTATAGAGGGCGGTCGGCGGCGCCTGGCGGCGGCGCCTCAGGACACCCCGGGGAGCTACCTAGGGCCGTGGCCCAGGATCTCGTCCGCCTGCTGGAAGGTGGGCCGATTGATCCACTCCATCAGCGGCTGCGTGATCACGCCGATCGGCTTGAACTGAATGGAGTCAGAGCACATCTGGTCGCCGGCCGAGCAGAGGTTGTCGCCCGGATAGACCTGGTCGGGGGACTCGGCGGCGGCCTGCGTGAGCGAGGTCTCGAGCGCCGACCGGCAGCGCGCCAGCGACCCGCCCCCGCAGTAGATCCGGTTGAGCGGTCCGGTCTCCCTGTCGCCGAGCACTGAGCGCAGGTCCTTCTGCACGATGCCGTAGAAGCCGACGTCATAGGCCGACCCGAGGTGCTCACCCGATACGCCATGCCCGGGCGCGTCGTCGATCGGGAAGTCGGCCTCGATCTGGCCGAGCAGGCTCGAGCCCAGGGTCGGGCCGAATTCGGCCTGCACGAGCAGCGGCCACCAGGCGTCCATGATCCGGATCGCGTCGCTCTGGTCATAGTCGCCCGGCGCCCCCGGATGCTCCCGGTTGATCCGGTGAGCCCCACTGGCCACCCACGCCGATAGCTCGTTCACGGCGTTGGCGAGCGTCGGGTTGGTGGGGTGCCCGATGATCTGGAGCGCGTAGGGCAGCACCTCGACGCCCCGGAGGTCCTGAGTACCGGCGTTGGCCATCGCGTTGATCACGTCAGCCAGCGTCAGCTTGCCGCCCGCCTGGCTGAGCTGCGCGTTCAGGTTGTTGTCGAGCAGCTGCGAGCGGTAGATCGACGCGTACTCCTGCCCCGTGGCCGCGTCGTTGTAGCCCGGCGCCTGCTTGTTGTTCCAGCTCGTGATGTAGGCCTGATTGACGGTCTGGGGATGCGCGCTCTGGGGCGTCTGCTGCTCGGTCAGGCTGGTCGGCGTCATCTGCGCCGCGGCGTGAAGCCCCTGCCACGCATCGCTCGCCCAGCTCGGAAACAGCGGGTCGGTGTGAGCCGCGCGGACCGGGTTCTGGCCCGAGTTGAAGTACGCGACGTTCTTGTCGTCGACGTAGAACCAGTTGAATGTGTAGCCGATGTGGTAGGCCGCGTTCATGAAGTCCTGCGGGTTTCGCATCTCGGCCGGTTCGTTGAATTGCTCGAACCCGACCGCCGAATCGAGCTCGTGCATGTAGGTCGAGCGCAGGTTGGTGTAGACGACCGGCTGTCCCTTGATGCGAGCCCGGGCGATGACGATCCCGTAGGCCGTCCGCTGGGTCTGGAAGGTCACGCTGCCGGCGGGCGTCGAGTCGCCCAGGTTGGGCTGCCAGGACTCGCTTCGCGTGAGCGTCTCCATCTGCACGCATTTCCCGTTCAGCAGGTAGTAGTCGGAGTCCATCGAGACCGCGCCCCCACTCGGGTTGCACAGCGGCGCCGCGAACGTGTCGATGATGTTCTGCCCCGAGGAAGTGGCCGACCACGCGTAGTCCTGGCCGTGGCCGAGCTCGACGTACAGGTTGGTGCCCGGGAACGCGGCGCCCTCGGCGTCGATCCCCGGCCCCTGCTCGTCCTGCTCCATCAGGATCTGCGGGCTGTAGTAGCTGACCTGCGGTCCCATCACCGCGAGCGCGTGGCCGCTCGCGCTGTCCGCCGCGCTGACCAGCAGCGCGTTCGACATCGAGCGCGGGAAGCCCAGCAGGCCCGAGATCGCGGCCGTGCCCGAGGAACCCCTCGTTCTCGCGTCCGCGGCCGCCGCGCCGGGCACCGATCCGGCCACGACCGGGTTCGCGTACTGGACCGAGCCGGGATCGGGCAGCGCCATCGTCTTCAGCGTCGCCTTGGTCGGCATCGGCAGCGTCTGGTACGGGAACGAATGCCCGTGCACGGTGGTCGGCGCCTCCGGGTCGGACGGGTCGTCGAAACTCATGAACGTGGCAAAGCCGGACTTGTCGGGCGAGACGAGCTTGCCGGCGCCGAGCCCGGCCTTGCCGGCGCGTTTGGTGGCGCGGCCGGCGGGCACCCCGCGCCGGGCACGGATGCCCGGCGTACCGGCCCCAGGGACGCCGAGCGAAGCGAGGCCCAAAAGATCGCTCGCCTTCTTCGCCTTGGGCTTGCCCTTCTTCGGCTTCTTCTTCTTCGCCGCCGGCTGCGAGAGCAGCTCGGGCGACCCCGCCACATACCGGCGCTCTGACCCGAAGTGCGCCTTGAGGTTCTCGTACAGGACCGCGTTGGACAGCTGCTGGCCGCCACCCTCGCCGAAGATCCCGCCCACGAGCGTGGCGACCTTGACGATGTCCTCGACCGTGAACGGCTGCGGACCGGTCGGCTGACCGATCGCCGCGTACTCCGCCGGCATCATCGTCAGCGTGTTCAGCGGGCTCTCGGCGGCGGAGATGTAGGCGTTGACCCCGTCGACGTAGTTCGTGGCGTCGCTGAGGACCTGCGAGCCGTCGGGCAGGTTCGGCAGCCAGTTGACCTGGTTGACGAGGTCCTGCTGCGTGTAGGGCTCGTTCTCCCACACCTGCTCGTCCATCGCGACGTTGGACCCTCCCGCGAACTGGGCCAGGTCGGCCTCGCCGGCGTGGCGGAGCACGTCCATCATGAACAGCCGATCCTCAGCGCTCGCGTAGCCGATCCCGAACATCAGCTCGGCACGCGTGTCCCCGTAGATGTGCGGCACCCCGAACTGCGCGTCGCGCTCGATCGTCACCCCCGGCTCAGGGCTCTCGGTGCTCGCCACGTCACCGGCTGGCACGCCGAACGTCGCGTCCTTGAAGAACTGCGGGATCTGGGCCTCGGTGATCGGCGCCGCGGTGGTCAGGCTCGAGTACATCCCGAGCTGGTCGTTGGCATGCGGCGGATACGCGCCGGTCGCCCTGAAGGCGGCCGCCTGAGTCAGGTCATCGAGGCCGTTCTCGCCCGGCGGCAGGATGTTGCGAAAGCCGCCGTAGTCGTTCGTCCCGTAGGGCTCGACCTGCGCGGTCGCGGCCGGCGCAAAGGCGAGCGCAAGCACGCCGAAAATGACCGCCACCCTGCCAATGCGCCGGAACACGGCGCGGCACAGTACTACGCAGTCAGAGCGAGCTGCGCAGGTTCATCGTGAAGAAGCTCGCGCGCGGCTTCGAGCGTTGGCGCCGTCTGAAGCGCCGCCTGCAATGCCTTACTACCGCCGAGGCGCTCGACGTACCAGGGATAGAACTTGCGCAGGTATCGAGTCGCCCTGTCGACGCCCACGTGCTCGACCGCACGCTCGGTCACCCAGTCGAGCTCGGCCAGGACCTCATCGCGCCCGGGATCGGCCTCGCGTAGACCCAGCACCTCCTCGAACAACCACGGGTTTCCGAGCGACCCCCGTGCCAGCAGCACGCCGGCCGCGCCGGTCTGCTCGAAGGCGCGGCGAACCGCCTCGGCGCTCTGCAGCCCGCCTGAGATCAGCACCGGCACCGGCAGCTCCTCGACCAGACCGCGCGCGAGCTCGTAGTCGGGCCGCCCGGAGTGGCGCTGCGAGGCGTGGCGGGGATGGATGCCGATCCCGCACACGCCCCCGTCGAACACGAGCCGACGCGCGACGTCGAGGCCGCTCTCCTCGCCCGGCCGCTGACCCGAGCGCAGCTTGACCGTGACCGGCAGGCCGGATCCGTGGGCGGCGGCACGCGCCAGGGCGACCGCGCGCGCGGGCTCCTCGAGCAGCGCTGCGCCGGCGCCCGTCTTGCACACCTTGGGCACGGGGCAGCCCATGTTGATGTCGATCAGATCAGCGCCCGCCGCCGCCACGCGCTCGGCCGCCGAGGCCATGACGTCCGGGTCGTGGCCGAACAGCTGCACGGAGACCGGGTGCTCGTCGGGATGGATCCGCAGCAATTCGCGGCAGGTACGCTCGTTGCGGTAATGCACCGCGAAGCTCGAGACCATCTCCGACACGACGAGCCCCGCCCCGTGGCGCTTGGCCTGGAGCCGCACAAACCAGTTGCCGATGCCGGCCAGCGGCGCCAGCACGACGCGGTTGGGGATCGCCACTTCTCCGAGGCGCCAGGAATCCGTCAGGGATCGGGGCATGGCGTTTCATGGTAAGGATGCCGGCATGAATCTGTTGGAGGCGCTGCGCCCCTGGGCCGAGGTCATCTTCGAGCAGGTGCCTGACCTCGAGCTGTTCGACGCCCACACCCACCTCGGGTTCAACGACCCGGACGGGATGAAGCAGTCACCCGAGGAGCTCAGGGCGGCGCTGCAAGCGGCCGGCGCACGCGGCGCCTTCGCGTTCCCGTTCCACGAACCCGACGGCTACCCGGCCGCCAACGATGCGGTGCTCGACGCGGCCCGCGGCGGCCCCGACGGCCTGATCGTGCCCTTCTGCCGCGTGAACCCCCACGACAGCCCGCTCCCTGAGGCGGAGCGCAGCCTGGACAACGGCGCCCGCGGCATCAAGCTGCATCCGCGCGCCGAGCAGTTCACGCTCGATCATCCGGGGGTGAAGCCGCTCGTCGCGCTCGCCCACGAGCGCTCGCTGCCGGTGCTGATCCACGCCGGCCGGGGCATCCCGGCTCTCGGCCTGCACGCCGTCCAGCTGGCCGAGGAGTTCCCGAACGCGCGGCTGATCCTGGCCCACGCCGGAACCAGCGACCTGTCGTGGATCTGGCGTGTCGCGGCCGACCTCCCGAACCTGCTCTTCGACACGGCCTGGTGGATTCCGACCGACCTCGAGGCGCTGTTCACGCTCGTGCCGCCCGGACAGATCGTGTTCGCCTCGGACGCGCCCTACGGCAACACGTTCATCTCCGCCGCATTCCAGCTGCGCTGGCCGCTTCAGCTCCGGTTCTCGCCCGAGCAGATCCGCTCGATCGCGGCCGAGCAGTCGCTCCGGATCGCCGCGGGCGAGCCGCTTCAGCCGGCCGGACCGGCGCTCGGGGAACGAGAGCGAGCGCCCCACCTGCTGCTCGACCGCGTTGCCTTCTTCCTGCTCTTCAGCGCGATGGGAGCGATGCGCGGCGTCGACCCAACCGAGATGCTTGCGCTCGCCCGGCTCGCCTGCGACGTGCCGGAGGATATCGACGACGCCCGGGTGTTCGCCGCGATCCGCGTCCTGCTCGACGACTACGAGGCCTACGCGGCCGAGCACCCCGACGAGCGCCGGCGGATCACGTTCCTGATCCTGGCGGCGACGGTGGCGCGGACGCCGGATGTCCCGATCCCCCCGAGCGCGCTGAACCGGCATCCTGAACCTGGTTTCTCTCCCAGATCAGCCGCAGCCCCGTCAGCGTGAGCAGGTCGTCGACCTCGTCGATCGTCTCGCGAATGAACGGGACGAGCGCTCGCGCCAGGCCGCCGGTGGCGATCACGTGCGTCGTCGGGCCCAGCTCGGCGCGCAGCCGGCGCACGATGCCCTCGACCTGACCGGCGAACCCGTAGACGATCCCGCTGCGGATCGCGTCGACGGTGTTCTTGCCGATCAGCGAGCGCGGTGAGGCGAGCTCGACCTTGGGCAGCTTGGCCGCCCGGTCGTACAGCGCGTCGATCGAGATCTCGGCCCCCGGGGTGATGATGCCGCCCAAATACTCGCCGGCCGCCGACACCACGTCGTAGGTGATCGCGGTGCCGAAGTCCACGACGACCACCGTGTCGTGGACGCGGTCGTAGGCCGCCACCGCGTTCGCCAGCCGGTCGGCCCCGACCTCGTGCGGGTTGTCGTAGCGGATCGCCATGCCGGTGCGGATCGACGGCCCCACCACGAGCATCTCGTGGCCCAGGTAGCGGCCCGCCATCTGCGTCCACTGCTCGGACAGCTGGGGCACGGTTGAGGAGACGATCGAGTCCTCGACGTCGGTGAAGGACAGGCCGCGCAGCTCGAGCAGGTTCGACAGTCTCGATCCGAGCTCGTCGCTCGTCGACTCGCGCACGGTGGCGAACCGCCAGTGCTCCGCCACCGCCGTCTCTCCGTCGCGGAACAGTCCGAAGTGGGTCTGGGTGTTGCCGACGTCGACGACCAGCAGCATGGCTCGGAAACCCTAGAGCAGTGGCTCTTCGGCGCGGCGCACATCCTGGCCGTCATCGCCGAGCCCGGCCAGCGCGTCTGAGAGCCGCGTCCCGCCCGGGAGGGTCAGGGACGGGTCGAGCTCGAGCAGCGGGACGAGCACGAACCGCCGCGAGGTCACCTCGGGGTGCGGCAGCGTCAGGCGCTCGCTCCGATACTCGAGGTCGTCGAGCAGCAGCACGTCGACGTCGATCGGCCGCGGTCCGTGGCGCACGCCGCCGGGCTCCCGCCCCAGCGACCGCTCGACCGCCTTGCACGCGTCGAGCAGATCCTCCGGCCCGTGGTCGGTCTCCACGCGCAAGCAGGCGTTGTAGAAGTCGCGCTGATCGAGGACGAGGCCCACGGGCTGGGTCTCGTACACCGACGAGGAGGCCGCCACGCTGACCCCTTGCTCCGGAAGGGCCCTCACCGCCGCTTCGAGGTTCTCCCGCCGGTCGCCCACGTTCGACCCGAGACCGAGATAGGCCGGCGTCAATTGGCGCCCACCCTCCCCGCCGTCACTCGGCCTCGCGCCACACCTCGACCGACACCTCGCTCACCGGCAGCGCCATCGGCGGCTCGGGCTTGGCCGCCTTCACCCACACGGCGCCGAGGTCGTATCGCTCGAGCAGCCGGTCGGCGATCGCCGTGCACAGCCGCTCGAGCGTCTTATAGGAGCGCTGCTGGGCGACGAGGTTGGCCGTCTCGCACACCTCGGCGTAGTCGACGGTGTCCTCGATCCGGTCGGTGACCGTCGCGTCGCACTCCCCCGCGTCGAGCCGGAGGTCGAGGAGCAGGCGCTGACCGACTTCGCGCTCAGCGGCGGTCACACCCACGTGGGTAAACAGCGACAGGCCGCTGACCTCGATCGTCACCTCGGGCTCGGGGTGACCCTCCTCGTCGTCCTCTTCTACTTCGTCGTACTCGTCGGGGTCGTCCATGGCGCGCTGACCGTAGCAGCCGTGACCGTCAGGGCGTCACGAACAGGCGCCACGTCGTGGACGCGGAAGACACGCGCCCCGCGCTCGTACGCGATGACGTTGGTGGCGATCGTCGCGGCGAGCCGATCGTCCGGGGAGTCGCGGCCGGTGAGGCGCCCCAGGAAGGACTTGCGCGACGTCCCGATCATGAGCGGGCGCCCGAGATCCCTGAACTCGCTGAGACGCCGCAAGAGCTCGAGGTTGTGCGCGACGGTCTTGCCGAAGCCGATTCCCGGATCGACCACGATCCGCTCGCGCGCGATTCCGGCCCGAGTCGCGAACTTCAGCCGCTCCTCGAGGAAGACCTTGATGTCGTTGACCACGTCGTCGTAGTGGGGGTCGTCCTGCATCGTGCGCGGGTCGCCCAGCATGTGCATCAGGCAGCACAGGGCGCCGGTGGACGCGATCACACGCGCCATGTCCGGATCCCCGCGCATTGCCGTCACGTCGTTGACCATCGTGGCGCCGGCCGCGAGAGCGCTCGCAGCCACGCGGCTCTTGTATGTGTCGATCGAGATGCGCGCGCCGCGGCCGCGTTCGATCAGGCCCTCGATCACCGGCATCACTCGGCGGAGCTCCTCGTCCTCGGACACGGGAGGCGCGCCCGGCCGCGTCGACTCGCCGCCGACGTCGAGGATCGCTGCCCCCTGCGCCTCGAGCTCGAGCCCGTGCTCGATGGCGGCGGTGGCGTCGAGATAGCGGCCGCCGTCCGAGAACGAGTCCGGCGTGACGTTGACCACGCCCATGATCGTGAACCCGACGCCCTCCCAGCCCCTCCTACTCATCGGGCCACCGGCCATGTCGGTCGAAGTACTCGCGAGCTTCCTCCTCGCGATCGCGGTCACGGTTCGAGGCCACGCTCATCCGGTACAGCCAGTTGATCATCCAGACGATCACGGCGACGATCACGAGTCCGACGCCGGCGCCCGCGGCGGCGTTCTTGCCGTGGCCGATGACGATCGCGACGAGCCCGACGACGGCGATCGCCACCGGCACCCACACGCGTGTGGCGCCCAGGATGACGCGAGCGACGATGCCCGCGTGGTTACGACGGTCTTCCATGGCTTCGAGATAGTGTCCCCGAACATGCCCGACGGCCTCACCCGACGCACTCTGCTCAAGGCGACGGCCGGCGGTGCGGCACTGGTGGCGACGCGCGGGCTGCCCGCCTGGGCGCGCCCGGTTGCCCATCCTGCGGGCCTTCGCCAGCCCGATAGCCTGCCGTTCCCGGGCAAGCCCGCGGGCGCGCCCAGCATGCCCGAGATCGAGCACATCGTCGTGCTCATGATGGAGAACCACTCGTTCGACAACCTGCTCGGGATGGTCCCCCACCAGGTCCCGGGACGGCGGTCGGTCGACGGGTGGCGCTTCCGGCATGGCAAGCCGGTGAACTTCAACCTCGACGCCAACGGGAACAAGGTCATCGCGACGCACGGAAGCTCGCCCTGCCAGCTCGACGGCGCGCCCAGCCAGAGCTGGGACGCCAGCCACGAGGCGTGGGACAACGGCCTGAACGACGGCTTCGTCAAGGCGAGCGGCCCGGTGGCGATGCGCTTCTGGGACAAGACCGACATCCCGTTCACGTACTCGCTGGTCGAGCACTTCCCGATCGGCGAGCGGTACTTCTGCTCGGTGCTCGGTCAGACCTACCCCAACCGCCGCTTCCTGTTCGCCGGCACCTCGCTCGGGTCGGTCGACGACACCTTCCCGAACAACCCGCCGGCAAACGGCACGATCTTCGACCGACTTGACGCCCACAACATCAACTGGGCCGTCTACTACCAGAACTATCCGAGCCTCGAGCTCGTACCGGACACCGATACCCCGGCACGAGCTTCACGCATCCGGCACTTCAGTCAGTTCCTCTCCGATGTATCGGCCGGCCACCTGCCGCAGTTCACCTTCCTCGATCCCGACTACACCACGACCTCCGAGGAGAACCCGCAGGACATCCAACTCGGCGAGCGCTACGTCGCCCAGGTCGTGGGTGCCCTCACGCGCGCGAAGACGTGGAAGAACACGGCACTGATCATCAACTACGACGAGCACGGCGGCTACTACGACCACGTGCCCCCGCCGCCCGCGATCGTTCCGGACTCGATCCCGCCCGACCTCGCCCCGGGCGAGGTTCCCGGTGCCTTCGACCGCTACGGCTTCCGCGTCCCCCTAATCGTCGTCTCGCCCTGGGCGAAGCCCCACTACGTCTCCCGCGTCGTCCAGGACCACACCTCGGTACTGGCCTTCATCGAGCGCAAGTGGAACCTGCCCGCGTGCACCTACCGCGACGCCAACGCCCACCCGATGACCGACTACTTCAACTTCCGCCACGCGGCGTTCGCGACACCCCCAACCCTCGCGGCAGCCCCGAAGCTCAGCCCGGGCCTGGCCGCGTGCCACGCCGCCGGGCTCAGCCCGCCCCTGACCGACTGAAGGGTGTGGATGAGACGCCACCGCCCCGGGGTGTGGCGCGTGGTCCACACTAGAAGTGGATGAGACGCCACCGCCCCGAACCAGCAGGGGGGTGTGGCGCGTGATCCACACTAGAAGTGGATGAGGCGCCACCGCTCCAGGGGGTGGCGCGTGATCCACCCAAGGAGTGGATCCCGGCCCGGGCGTCCAGCCACCCCCCGCTTCACGGCTTCATCCTCGCCGCGTGACGTGACGTGCCGCGCCGGTCCTTGCCGGCCGCTCGCCGAGGCTGCGTAGTCGCCGGGGACGCGACGGGACTGACGAGGCTCGGGGCGTCACTGGCAAGGACGCAGGGAGCGACGTGTGCGGCAGCACACGAGCGACCGAGGACACCCAGCGGCGTCCTCGAGGACCGTCAGCTATTCGGCGGTTCCGCCGGCTAGACCAGGCCGCGGCAGCGGACGCGGACCCTCGCGCCGTTCGCCGGCCGGAAGTCCCGGCGGGATCGGCACTTCGGGCGGCGGTGGCGCCTCGGCGCCGAATACGTCGGCCTCGGAGCCGCCGGCGAGCAAGGACTCGAACTGCTCCTTCTCGATCGTCTCGCGCTTGATCAGGATCTCGGACAGCTTGGCGAGCGCT
>DATBYI010000518.1:0-5021 GCA_036513815.1 Solirubrobacteraceae bacterium | reverse complement strand
GCCAGCTGCAGCTCGTCGACCGTCGCGGTCGCTTCGCTGACGACGTCGCGGATGATCGTGTAGCGGATGACGCCGCGGCGCAGCCCGTAGTTCTGCACGGTCCGCTGCGCCGCCACCTCGTAGAGGTGGGTCCCGTCGGTGAGATATCTCATGCTCGGTCCAGTCCCGGTGAGCGAAGCTACGCCACCGTAGCTTCTGTGCATGCTCCTTTTTACCCTGCGTGCCCGACTTTTAAACCAGGATCGGTTGAAAAACAACCGAGCGTTATATGAAAACCCCCCGGGCGGACGGACGCGGCTAAGCGACGGTGGGCGCGTCGACCAGGCCTGCGATGGCGAGCCGGCGGCGGACCAGTCCAACCGCGTAGTCGCGCACCTCCACCTCCACCGCGTCGCCCCAGGCCGCGGCGGCCGCGGTGGCGCGGTCGAACACGCCGTCGAGGATCTCCGGGCGCTGGGCCTCCGTGAGACAGCGCACGCCGAAGCCGACGTGCCAGCGCTCATCCTTCTCGACGCGCTCGACGCCCTCGCGAACGCCCGGCAGGACACCGTCGGCCAGATCGTCGAGCAGCGCCCGCTGCCCGGCCGAGAAGACGGCTCCCTCGAGGACCATGTGGTAGAGGGCGACGCCGTCGAGAATCTCGGCGCGTCCCGTCGCCAGCTCCTCGGCGAGCGCCGGCAGCCGCGTCTCGAACAGCTCGAGCAGGGCGTCCGGCACGAGCTCCCGCGCCGCGGCGAGCCGCTCGCCGGGCGTCTCTCCGGGCAGCTTCAGGACCTCGGCGGCGACACGATCGAAGAACTGCGTGTGACGATCCTCGTCGCGGCGCTGGAGAAAGAACAGCCACATCATCATCGTGTCCACGTGCTCGGCGCGGTCGGCGAACGGCACGAGGTGCTCGGCGACCGAGTCCTCGGCGACGCGGAAGCCGGCGAGCAGCGTGGTCAGGCGCCGGCGGCGCTCCACCGGCAACTCGGGCCAGGCGCGGGCGTCGGCCTCGAGGTCGATGGCCGCCGCGTCCCACTGCAGCCGGGCGACGATCTGCGAGTAGGTCGAGAGCCGGGGAAACATCAACAGCTCGGAGCGGTCAGCGAGGGGAACGCTGAGCCCGCCGGCGCCGGCGGGGATGTACGGGTCTTGCGCCATCAGAAATAGTTTGCCGAACCGGCGCCCGCCGGCCGCTTCATCGCGCGGTAGACGAACGTGTCAGTGTCCGCGGACTCGCGCCGAGCGGCGACAAGATCGTGGTGCGCTGAGAACTGACAAACCGGATCGGTGGCGGCCGCGTCGCCGACGAGGCGCAGCGCCTGGCACCGGCACCCGCCCCAGTCGACTTCCTGGCGCCCGAGCGGGCACGACACGCAGGGCTCCTGCATCCACTCGGTCCCCCGAAAGCGGTTGAACGCGTCCGACTCGGTCCAGATCCACTCGAGCGGATGCTCGCGCACGTTCGCGAATTCGAGTCCGGGGATGGTGGACGCCGCCTGGCAGGGCAGGACGTCCCCGCCGGGGGTGATCACCATCGCCGTGCGGCCCCAGCCGCCCATGCACGGCTTGGGCAGCTCCTCGTAGAAGTCGGGGAGAACCCACAGGACGTCGACGGCGGGGCCAACGCGCTCGCGGAAGCGCTTGACCGCCTCCTCCCCTCGCTGCAGCTGCTCCCACGACGGCATCAGGGCTTCTTGATTGATCACGGCCCAGCCGTAGTACTGCGTGTTCGCGAGCTCGAGGCGCTGCGCCCCGAGCTCGAGCGCCAACTCGAGCAGCTCCTCGATGCGGTCGAGGTTCTGCCGGTGTAAGACGCAGTTGATCGTGAGCGGAAAGCCGAGCTCCTTCGCCACCCGCGCGGAAGCGATCTTCTTCTCGAACGAGCGGTTCCCGGCGATGCGGTCGTTCTCCTCCGGGTTCGGGCTCTGGATCGAGATCTGCACGTGGTCAAGTCCCGCCGCCCGCAAAGCCTCCGCCCGCTCGCGTGTGAACAACGTCCCGGCGGTGATCAGCGACGAGTACAGGCCGGCCTCGCGTGCGCCCTCGCACAGCGCGGCCAGATCACGGCGCAGCATCGGCTCACCGCCGGTGAGCGCGAGCTGGAGGACGCCCAGGCCGCGCGCCTGCGCAAAGACGCGGACCCAGTCCTCGGTCTCGAGCTCCCGGCGATGTTTGGGATCGCCGATGTCGACCGGATTCGAGCAGTACGGGCAGTGGAGCGGACACTGGTAGGAGAGCTCCGCGATCAGCGTGAAGGGATTAGGCGGCGGCTTATGCGGCGGCATCGACCAACAGTCCTCTCTGCGCCATCCCGTCGACCAGTCCCCGAACATCGTCACCCACGTCCGCGCCACCGTATCGCTCGCTCAGAACGCCGACGATATCGTCGACCGAGCGCTCCCCGTCGCACAGCTCGAGCACCGCGACCGCCGTGGGGTTGAGCCGCACGGCCCCCTCGGGTACGAGCAACAGGTGCTCTTCTCGGACCTCGTCATAGCGCAGCCGCGCGCCGGTCGCGAGCCTGGGGCGAGTCATGCCTCGGCCTGTGTGTCGCCCTGCTCGATGGCGTCCAGCTGCGCCCACAGGACCTGGGTCTTAAATCTCAAAGCCGCCACCGCGGCATCCTGCTGCTCACGTGTTCGGCAGCGCGCCACCACGAGCTCGAGTGCGTAGTCGGCGTCGCGCGGTGCCTGAACGAGCCGCGTCCGGAAATACTCGAGCCCCGCGGGATCGATCCACGGATAGTGACGCTCGAGCGCCTCGAGCCGCACGCGGATCGCCGGCGGCCCGAACAGCTCGGTGAGCGACGACGCGACCGCCTCGATCCACGGCCGCCGGCGGGCGAAGTTCACGTACGCGTCGACGGCGTAGCGGACGCCCGGGAGGACACCGCGCTCGGATCGCAATTCCTCGCGGGGGACGCCGAGCGCCTCGCCGAGCCGGAGCCACGACTCGATTCCGCCCTCTCCCTCGGCCTTGCCATCGTGGTCGATGATCCGCTCGATCCAGTGACGTCGGACTTCGACCTCGGGGCAGTTGGACATGATCGCCGCATCCTTCAGCGGAATGCACTCCTGGTAGTAGAACCGATTTGTCACCCAGCGCTGCAGCTCCGCGCGAGTGAGTTCGCCGGCGTCCATCCGCCGGTGAAACGGGTGAAGGTTGTGATAGCGCGTTCCCTGCGCGCGCAGCTGTGCAACAAGATCCTCGCTCACAGCTCGACCTCGAGCCCGTCGTAGGCGACCTCGACCCCGGCGCGGGCGACGGCCTCGCGCTCCGGCGAATCCTCGAGCAGGACGGGATTCGTGTTGTTGATGTGGACGAGCGCCTTGCGCGGTCGCTCGAGCCGCGCCAGCGCCTCGAGCGTGCCGCCGGGGCCCGACAGCGGGAGGTGTCCCATGTCGCGCGCGCTGCGCGTCGAGATGCCGAGTTGCGCGAGCTCGTCGTCGCGCCAGAACGTCCCGTCGACAAGCACGAGATCGCTCTCGGCGAAACGAGCCAGCACTTCGTCGTCGAGTCGGGCGAGGCCGGGGACATAGGTCAGGACGCCGCCGCCGGCCCGGTCGCGGAACACGAACCCGCTGGCCGTGAGCTCGATGCCCGAGCCGTCCAGGTAGCGCGGCGCGTCACCGCCCACTTCGAACGGCTCCACGGTCAGGCTCGAACCTTCGAGCGCACGCTCGCGTCCCGGCTCGAGCGTCCGCCAGTCGGCACCGCTGTAGCGCTCGAGGATCGGCAGCACCGGATACCCCTCCGTGAGCGCGCGCTGCACTCCACTCTCGCCGTACACGCGCACCGGCGAGGACGACTCTCGCAGGAGTAGTAACCCCGCCGTGTGGTCGATCTCGGCGTCGGTCAACAGCACTCCGGCGACCGGCGGCGAGCGCAGACCGTCGATCCGCGCCGGCGCGAGCGCCTCGAGTTGCTGGCGTAGGTCCGGCGACGCGTTCACAAGGAACCAGGGACCGTCGTCCCCGCGGATCGCCAGCGACGACTGCGTACGCGGTCGTGCCCGCGACCCCTCGCGGGCCGCCTCACATGTCGGGCAGCGACAGTTCCACTGCGGAAAGCCCCCACCGGCGGCCGAGCCGAGTATCCGTATGCGCACGTGGTTGCTGAAGCGGTGCGCAGCCCCGGTACACCGAGGCTACGCCAGCTTCAACTCCTACCGGTGATAAAGGTAGGAAGTGACCTCCGAGCACATCTCGATGAACTCAAACTTCGGCTTAGTCCAAACCATAGGATGCCTCTCCCTCTTAGAGTTCAACGTCCGCGCCGCATCTTACACATCGAGTGCAAGTCGCTGAAAACGGTGTCAGATCTCGCCCACTCGACTAGCCGAACGGGTAGGTGAGGTGTTACCCACCTGGACAGGCAGATTGTCGACCCGGTCAGGGCGTGGGCTCGCCCACGCGTTAGGCTGAGACCATGAACGTCGTCCGTCGCGATGAGGACATCGACGTCCCGGCCACTCCGGGGCGCGTAGTCGATCCGGCCAAGTTCGACTTCGCCGCCGCGGAAAAGGCCGCCCTGGAGCTGCTCCGCGCCATCGGCGCCGACCTCGATTCGCCGGATCTGGTCGAGACGCCCCGCCGCGTGGCCGCGTCGTTCGCCGAGCTCGTCACACCGGCCGAGTTCGATGCGACGCTGTTCGCCAACGAGGGATACGACGAGCTCGTCATCGTGCGCGACATCCCGTTCCACTCGCTTTGCATGCACCACCTGCTGCCGTTCCATGGGCAGGCGCACGTGGCATACCTGCCCGGCGACACGATCATCGGGATCTCGAAGCTCGCGCGCGTGGTGGAGGCGTTCGCGCGCGATCTTCAGCTCCAGGAGCGCATGACGGTGCAGATCGCCGACTGGCTCGAGCAGGAGCTGTCGCCGCGAGCGGTCGGGGTCGTGCTCAGTGCCGAGCACATGTGCATGACCATCCGCGGTGTGCGCAAGCCGGGCGCCCGGACGGTCACCTCGGCGGTGCGAGGCCTGCTGCGAGTCGACGCGCGCACCCGCCAGGAGTTCTTCAGCCTTGTCGA
>DATBYI010000517.1:0-8239 GCA_036513815.1 Solirubrobacteraceae bacterium | reverse complement strand
TGCCGCGGTGGCGCGCTCGAGCAGTGGGCCGAGCTGCCGGCACGGGCCGCACCATTCGGCCCAGAAGTCGACGACCACGGGAAGGGTGTGCGAGCGATCGAGGACCGCGGACTGAAAATTCGTCTCGGTGACGTCCATGTCCCTGATGGTAGCGACGCCCTCTGACCGGGTAATCTTACGTCCACGTCAATTTCTCTTGAACCCCCGGTCTCTGACGAACCAGGCATCCTGGTCGACGACCTGTAGGCGTCGAGGTGGCCGAGATCGTGGTTCATAACCCTGGCGTCGAGCTGGCGGGCGACGAGACGGGGGAGGGAATTCCCGTCGTTCTCCTGCACGGGCTGACCGCGACCCGTCGCTACGTGGTGATGGGCTCGCGCGGGCTCGAGCGCTCGGGTCATCGCGTGATCGCCTACGACGCGCGCGGCCACGGTCGCTCCTCGCCGGCGCCGGCCCGTGGGGAATACACCTACGAGGATCTCGGGAGCGACCTGCTCGCCGTCCTCGACGATCGGGGGATTGAGCGAGCCGTGCTCGCCGGGGCTTCGATGGGAGCGCACACGCTCCTTTGGCTGGCCCTTAACGCCCCCGAGCGGGTCGCCGGGCTGGTCGTCATAACACCCGCCTACGACCCGGCGACTCAAGACGACGAGACGCGTCTGGCCCGCTGGGACGCGCTGGCCGACGCGCTCGAGCGCGATGGCATCGAGGGCTTCATCGCCGTCCAGGGATCGGCCGACGTTCCCGAGGCCTGGCAGGAGACGGTCGTGAAGGTGACCCGCCAGCGGCTTTCGCAGCACGAGCACCTCGACGCGGTGGCCGACGCGTTGCGCGCAGTGCCGCGCTCGCGGCCGTTCCCGGCGATCGAGGAACTGGCCGCGATCTCCGTGCCGACGGTCGTCGTCGCGAGCGCCGACGGGCCCGACCCTGGACATCCCCAGGCGGTGGGGGAGGCCTACGCGGCCACCATTCCCGGGGCTCGGCTCGTGCTCGACGAGCCGGGCAAGTCCCCGATCGCCTGGCAAGGCAGCCAGCTCTCGCAGGTGATCTCGGGGCTCGCCGAGGAGGCGGTGGCGCGGTGAGCACACCGACGCCCGCCGGCTATTCGGGCACGCCGCTCGTGCGCAAGCTCGGGATCAAGCCGGACTCGCGCCTCGGCCTGATTGGCGCGCCCGACGGCTTCGGCGCCACGCTCGGCGACCTACCGCCCGGCGTGCGGATCCGCCGGCGCCTGGGCGGCGAGCCGTTCGACGTGATCGTGGCCTTCTTCGCGCGCCGCGCCGAGCTCGAGCGCAGGCTGCCCGCGCTCGCCGCCGCGCTCGACCCGGCGGGCGGGCTGTGGGTCGCGTGGCCCAAGCGCGCCTCGGGCGTGCTCACCGACGTCGGGGAGGGCGAGGTCCGCTCGCTCGGTCTCGCGACCGGGCTCGTCGACAACAAGGTGTGCGCGATCGACGCCGTCTGGTCCGGGCTGCGCCTCGTCTACCGCCTGCGGGACCGGCCCGGCCAGGGCCGCAGCTCAGCGTCCGGAGCCGCGCGAGGCTAGCGCGAGGGCAAAGCGCCTCCCTCTACCCGCCGTTTCATGGTCGGGAGCGACGCTGAGGTGACGCAACTCATAGCCGAGCAGGTGCTGGTAGTGCTGCACGGTGCGGGCAAAGCCGAGTGCTCCGAACGCCCCGCCGCCCTCGGCTAGGAGACATCGGACCTCACGTGCGATCAGCACATCGACCAAATGGGTGTGAAGTGCCCACCTCGCTTCGTGGTTGGTCGCCACGGCCCACTCGATGAGGCAGACCATCTCGTCGATGACGACCGCGGCAACGGCCAGAAGACGACCGGACAGGTCGCGCGCCGCCACGAATGTCATCTCCGGCCGCCCAAGCAGCGATCGCAAAGTCGTGACGTCGGTGTCTGTCAACGCCGACCCTCGCCGCCGCCAGGTCTTTATCTCGAGGATCTCGTCGAGGTCCACCGATTGGCCATCCATCAGCTGGCACGTGATTCCTGCGTTTTCCGCTCTTCGCAGGTTTGTCCGGAGGGCTTGGCGGCGGCGGCCTCGAAGGTACTCGGACCGATCCTGCGGCAGTATCAATACACCCCGGCACAGGGAGTTCTTCGGAAATACGCCGAACGCCCGGCGGCTGAGGTACGCGCGGAGAGCTTGGCCGGTCGCCGATCCCGACACGTGCACGGACTCGGATCGAGTCGACACCAGCAGCAGGATGAATGCGAAGGCTCGCCCCGGGCGTCTGAGAGATGCCGCCGCGAGGGCCATAGCGGGCCGAGGATGTGCGAAACCCGAGTCGAGCGGCAGGGAGCTGGCCGCCGAAAAGTACGGGCCTCCATAGCGAAAACGGGATTCTGGCTCGGGTGCGGCCAGGTCCACCTTCCTGTGACTAGGGCTTGTCGCTAGCTTGAACAAAGTCGCACGTTCCGGTTAGGAACCTACCGAACGAACGCCTCTGCGCGCCAGCTGCTTCTAACCGAGAAGTGCCGGTTCCGTATGGTCCGCCGCGGGCGCTTGATGTCGCCGAGTCGCTGCCCTCCGGAGCGCTAACCCGCGCTGGCCGGCTCGGCGGGCGCGCGGCGCGGGGTCAGACACCCGTGACCGAGGAACCGGACGAGCACGGTCAGATCGGTGGGCCACAGGCTGCCGGCTCTCGCCGCCGCGCTCGGCCCGGCCAGGGGCCCGCCGAATGACTGACTACCCGAGCGTGATCGTCTGACCTGACGTCTTGTGCGGCGTCAGATAGAAGTTTCCGAGGTAATGGACCACGACGGTGATCGCCACCGGGCCCGGCGCGTTGCCGGGATGCTTGTTGAAGACCGTCTGGCCTGAGAAGTTGCAGTCCGACCCGAGCGGCACCAGCGTCGAGCCGATCCGGCGCGAACCCCGGAAGAAGCGGATCGACACGTCTCCGCGGCAGTCGTAGATCCCCGGGATCCACGACGGCCCGTGCACCGATCCGGTCGTGGTGAACACGAACGGGTTTGTCGCGTCGTGCAGGGGCCTCGTCTTGGCGTGGATCTGCGGCACCGGCCGGTGCAGGGGAAGGGTCATGAACGTCGCGTCGGCACCGGGCTGCGGAGGCGTGTTTCCGTGGGACGCGATGATCCGGTAGTGGAAGATGGTCTGCGCCTCGAGTCCCTGGACGTTGGCCGTCACCGTCACCGGCGCGGTTCCAGCCGGCACCGTCGCGGCGATCGTCTGCCCGGTGTAGGCGGTGGAGGTTCCGTACTGGAAGTAGTAGGTGGTGGCCTGCTTGTTGGGGCTGACGACACCCGTCAGCGTCGCGCTGTTCTTGCCGATCTGCGTCGCCGGACCCGTGGACACGCCGGGGGGCGGATTGCCGGCGGTCTTGAACGAGTGATCGGTGCCGATCGTGGTGCCCGCGCCGTTCGTCGCCACCAGGCGGTAGTGGTAGATCGTGCCCGGGATCAGATCGCTCGCCGTGAGGGCGACGGAGACCGCCGTGGTCCCGTGCCCGGCTGAATGGCCGGCGCTCTCGACCCCGTACGCGGTCGTGAGGCCCCACTGGAAGTAGTAGGTCGTCGCGCTCCCGTTCGGGTTAATGGTCCCGTGGAGCTGCGCGCTCGTATCGGTGATGTGCGTGTGCGTCCCGGTGTCGACCGCCGGCGACGACGCCGCCACCGCGACGGCAGTCACCACGAGCACCGACGACACCGCGGCGGCGCCCAACAGCATTGCGAACGTGCGCTTCATCCCTGCCTCCCTCGTAGGCCGAATCTGGACGCTGTATACCCGCGAGGAGGCCGGAAGTTGCGGCCAGCGTCGGCGGGGATGATCGGGGGTAAGGGGTTCGCTCTTGCCTGCGGCACGGAAGAAAAGGACCCGAAAGAGCGCTCCCGCGAACGCGGGGCGTGGGCGCCTACGCCGGTCTGACTGCTCCGGTCCCGGCCTCACCCGGGTCCGCCGAGGCCGCGGCTTCGTCTACGTCGACGACCGGGGACGAAGGGTCGAGTCGGCCCGGGAGCTCGAGCGCATTCGCGAGCTCGCCGTGCCACCCGCGTGGGAGGACGTCTGGGTGTGCTCGGACGCGCTCGGCCACCTGCAGGCGACCGGCCTCGACGCGGCTGGGCGCCGGCAGTACCTCTATCACCCCCGCTGGCGCGAACGCCGAGACCGCGAGAAGTTCGAGCGGATGATCGGCTTCGCCGAGCGCCTGCCTCCGCTGCGCCGGCGTCTGGCCAGACGGCTCGGAGCCGACGTCGAACCCGAGCGTGAGGTCGTGCTGGCCGCGGCGCTCCGCCTGCTCGACATCGGCATGTTCCGCGTCGGGAGCGAGCAGTATGCGGACGAGGACAGCGGGATCGGCCTCGCCACCGTGCGCAAGGAACACGTCCGGATAGACGGAGACGCGGTCGAGTTCGACTATCCGGGCAAAGGGGGCCAGCGCCGGCGCCAGGTGATCGAGGACCCGGTCACGATCGACTTGATGCGGACCCTCAAGCGGCGGCGGGGTGGACCGGCCGAGCTCCTCGCCTACCGCGCGGGGCGCAGATGGCACGACGTGCGCTCGGACGACATCAACGAGTACCTCAAGGAGCAGCTCGGCGAGGACTTCAGCGCGAAGGACTTCCGGACCTGGAACGCCACCGTAATGGCGGCCGTGACCCTCGCCACGGACGGGCGGGACGTCACCACCAAGACGGCGCGCAAGCGCGCGATCAACGGCGCGGTGCGCGCCGTGGCCGAGCTCCTCGGCAATACGCCCGCGGTGGCGCGGCGCTCGTACATTGACCCGCGCGTGTTCGACCGCTACCTGTCGGGCTGGACGATCGCCGGCGCGCTCGAGCGGCTCCCGGAGCTCGACGTGGCGGACGATCGCGTGCGCACGCGGATCGAGCGCGCCGTCGTGGACCTGCTGGCCGACAACACCGAGTCGGCTGCGCTCGAGCCGGTCGTGAGCGACCGAGCGGCTGCCTGAGCCAACCGCTACTGGCGGTGGAAGTGCCAGACGTGTCCGACCGCGCGGAAGCCGATCCGGGCGTAGAGCAGCTTCGGCCAGTCGTTGTCGTCGGCGGTGATGAACACCAGTTCGGCGCCCGTCTGCTGCGCTAGCTCGACGGCGCGGCTGACCAGGGCCCGCGCATATCCGCGCCCACGTGCCTCGGGAACGGTGTACACGTCCTCGACCTGGGCCGTGTGGCCGTCCGAGCGCAGCTTTGTCGTCGCCACCAGCTGTCCGTCCGAACTCCTGACTCCGAGCAGATGGTCGCCGTAAACGCGCGTCTCGCGGCGGGTGTACTCGACCAGCTGAGTGCATTCCATCGGGTTCGGGCCGGGGTCCTCGGCGTACCAGCGGGCCATCATGTCCATCGTCTCGTCCTCGCCGGCCTCGACCACGACGCTGGTGTCGGTCGGGCGGTCGGGCCCGCTGGACAAGGTCATCAGCAGGTCGCGCTGGACCTTCCAAGCGCCGCTCCGGAACACCTCCTCGAGCGCCGGACCCGAGGCCTGGTGCTCGAGCGCGATATCCAGATACCCAAGCCCGGCGAGCTCCTCGTCGGCCAGGTCGGTCATCTCCCGAAAGTCGAGCGACTCGGTCACCCGCAGTTGGTTGGCGGACCACACCGCCGGCAGCGACGGCGTCCGCACGACGAGACCCACAGGAACTTGCCGGACCTCGGTGACGGTCCTGACCAGCACGGCCCGGACGAACTCGAGTACCCGGTCGAGCGACTGCGACGTAGGGGATGCCAGCGGCCCGCCACGCATCTAACGGTCATCTTGGCACGTGCCCACGGGCCCGCAATTGACCGCGCGCCCCGTTCAGGGTGTGGCAATCCTTTCGGTCGGGGGGTCGATACCGCCTTGTGTGGATCATGCGCCACACCCCCGGCGCAGGGCGGGCAGTGGCCTGTCATCCACTTCTACTGTGGATCACGCGCCACACCCCTAGCCCGCGAGAGGGGAGTGGCCTGTCATCCACTTCTACTGTGGACCACACGCCACACCCCGGCATCGGATAGGGCAGTGGCGTGTCATCCACACTCATCTCCGGGACCTCGTCAAGGCTGTCGGCGACTAACCCTTGCGGGTGCGTTGGCTCGCGCGCAGGTTCAAGAGCTGCGCTGCCGTCACCAACACGATGGCGACAGCCACCAGCCAGACGCCGACCGCCGCCGCCACGACCGCGAGCACGATTCCGACCGCGATCAGAACCCGAGCGGCACGGATCTTGATCCGCGGGTGCATCCGGTTAAATCGTAAGTCAGCGTTCACCGGCCGAGCAGGATGGGGAACCGGCGGGACCCTCCCTCCAGCCCTTCGTTAACGCTCGATAATCGATCTTATGTAGACCACTATGAGGAAAACGGGGGCTCGGTCCGGCGCATCCGGCCCGATCGCGTCGTTACGCTCGAAACCGTGACGCCTGAGGAGCTCGAGAACCTCGCGCACTTGCGCCGCGCGCGCGATCTGATGGACCGCGAATACGCGCGGCCGCTCGACGTCGCGGCGCTTGCCCGCACCGCGCTGATGTCGACCGGGCACTTCTCGCGCCAGTTTCGCGCCAGCTACGGCGAGACGCCGTACGCGTATCTAATGACGCGTCGGATCGAGCGCGCCAAGGCGCTCTTGCGCCGCGGCGAGCTCTCGGTCACCGAGGTTTGCCTCGAGGTCGGTTGTACGTCGCTCGGCTCGTTCAGCGCTCGCTTCACCGAGTTGGTCGGCGAAACGCCGACCGCCTACCGGGCCCGGGACCACAGCGAGCTCGTGAGCGTGTCGGGGTGCGTGGCCAAGGACGCCACTCGCCCGAGCCGCCGCCCGGCCAGGGTCGGCGCGGCACGCGGCACGCTCGCCAGTTAGCGTTGCAGACATGGATCTCAACCTTTCCCAGTGCTTCGTCCTGGTCCACGACCCCGACGTCGCGCTTGGCTTCTACCGCGACACCCTCGGCCTCGAGGTGCGCAACGACGTCGCCCGCGAGGAGTTTCGCTGGATCACCGTCGGCGCCGCCTCCCAGCCCGGCGTCGCGATCCTGCTCACGAACTATCTGAGCGGCAGCCCAGCCGACGTCGACGCACTCGCCGCGCTCCTCGCCAAGGGCGCTCTGCCCGGAGTTCACTTCCGCACCGATGACCTCGAAGGTCTGTTCGAGACGGTGCGCGCCTCGGGCGCTGAGATCGTCCAGGAGCCGACCGACCAGTTCTGGGGCACGCGCGATTTCGCCGTGCGCGACCCGTCGGGAAACCTGATCCGGATCGACCAGCCGCCGTCGGCGTAGTCGATCTGCGCCTGGTCGATGGCGACTGAGCACGATCGGTGGTCCCGCTGGATCCTCGAGCGTCGCGATGGAGGCAACGAGCGCCAGCGCGCCGCGTCGCTTGACCGTCTCGCGACGATCCGCGACCGGGTGCTCGACGCCGCCGAGCCTCTCGACGGCGCGACGCTGCTCGACGTCGGGGCCGGCGACGGGCTGATCGGAATCGCCGCCCTGGACCGCGTCGGCCCGGCCGGTGAAGTTATCTTCTCCGACGTCTCGGAGCCGCTGCTCGAACGTTGCCGCGAGCTCGTCGCGGCTCGGGGCGACGCCGCGCGAGCTCGCTTCGTCACCGGCGCGGCCGAGGATCTTGCGGCCGTCGCCGATGCCTCGGTCGACGTCGTCACGACCCGGTCGGTCTTGATCTACGTTCTCGACAAGGCCAAGGCGTTCGACGCGTTTGCCCGCGTGCTCCACCCCGGCGGGCGCGTGTCGCTCTTCGAGCCGATCAACCGCCTTATGTACCCCGAGCCGGAGGGGCGCTTCTGGGGCTATCGGATCGAAGGCGTGAGCGACCTCGCGGCGAAGGTCAGGACGAGGTTCGCCGGCGAGCACGCGGAGCACAGAGAGGCGATGATGGGCTTCGACGACCGTGACCTCGCACACCTCGCCGAGGCGGCCGGCTTCGAGACCGTGCACGTCGAGTGCCACATCGACGTCGCCCCGGGGTCCTGGGCGCATCCGGTCAGCCCCGACGCGCTGCTCGACATCGCGCCGAACCCGAACGCCCCCACCCTCCGCGAGGCGATCGACGACACGCTCAGCGAACCCGAGCGGACACGGTTCCTCGAGGTGCTCGGCCGAGCGGTCACTGGGGACGATGCGGTGCGCCGGATGGCCGTCGCGTACCTGCTGGCCACCAAGCCGCGCTGAGGGCCCGTGGTCCTCGAAACCGATCGCCTGCTGCTCCGACCGCTCACGGTGGCCGACCTCGACGAGTACATGTCGATGCACTC
>DATBYI010000516.1:0-2614 GCA_036513815.1 Solirubrobacteraceae bacterium | reverse complement strand
CGAGCGACGTCGCCACCGCGCGCAGGGTGACCCCCGCGCAGCCGACGAGCGCCTCGAGCAGCATGTCGCCCGAGCAGAGCAACGACCCGTCGCCGCCGGTGGCGGGGTGAAGCCCGGCCTCGGCGATCGTCCGGGCCGTCTGCACCGAGCAGCTCATCCCCTCACCGAGCTCACCGGTCGCCGAGAGGGTGACCAAGGCGGCATCGGGCTGCTCCCGGTAGCGGTCCTTCAGCGGCGCCTGAATTGCGCGTAGTTCGTCGCCGTCCATAGAAAGGATGTTAGGCGGCCGCGGAGATCAGGATTTGTCGGGGGCGCCTGACGCCGGCGCCTTACACGCTCGGACCCGATGGCGACAGCGTCTCCGGGTTGGCCGGGGGCGGCGCCGTCGATCCGCCGTTATCGCCGGGATCGTCGGGTGCGCGGATCCATTCGACGATCAGGCCGTGGGCGATGACGAAGTTCGTGCGTGCGGTTTGGCCCGCACCCGTGTCGCAGCTGCTCCCGCCCACCCCCGCCCGGCCGGTCAGCCGGAACAGGGCGTTGACGTAGCGCCCGCGCTGGTCGGCCGAGATGAACTGGGCGCCGCAGGGCAGCGAGGCGTTGGCCGCCTCAGCCTCGCCGCGCGTTCCGATCGCGATGACCAGCGCGGCGCCGCTCGCGTCGGTGCCGTTGACCATCACGCTCGGCAACGCGAAGTAGCGTGCGGCGGCGCGCAGGTCGCCTCGGCGCAGCGCGTCTGACCACGCCCGGATCACAGCCACGTCGGCAGCGGCCGGACGAATGCCCGTCGGGCCCGGGGTCGGAATCGGTGCGTTCAGACCCGGCACCTCCGGTGGGGGCGTCAGTGGGACGGTCGTGGGGGGTGCGGACAGCCGACCCTTGGGCGCGGGCCGGGCGAGCGGCTGCGCGCCGCTCGAGCGCTGGGTCGAGCTCCGGACCAGCAGTCGGCTCGATCCGCAGCCGCCCGCGAGCAACCCCATCGTGACTACCGCGATGAACGAAGCCCGATGCGCACGGGCGAGCACACCAACAATCGTAGGCCCCGCGCGAGCCGGCCCGCGGCTTCTTCCTATTCGGCCTGGGGCTCCTCGAGCTCCGACTCGCCGTCGCGATCCCGGCGGTAGGGCACAATGGCCAGCCCGCTCTCCTGCTCGATTGCTCGGGTCAGACGCTCGATCGCATCGACGACGTCCTCGCGGTCCGCCTTGCGCTCCAGGGCGAGCCGGATGCCCGCGATCTCACGCGCGAGGTACTCGGTGTCGGCGAGGGAGCGAGCGTTGCGTTCGCGGTCGCGCTCCAACTCCGCCTTGTCCCGGTCGGACTGCCGGTTCTGGGCCAGCAGGATAAGTGGCGCAGCGTAGGCGGCCTGCGTGGAGAACACGAGGTTGAGGAGGATGAACGGGTAGGGGTCCCATCTGAAGATGACGCCGAACCCGTTGATGATGATCCACACGACGACGATGACCGTCTGCCAGAACAGGTACGTGACCGTGCCGAAGAAGCGCGCGAACCTCTCGGCCACTGGGCCGAACGTATCCCGGTCATACGACCGGCTACCACGGGTGCCGCGCGGGGTGCTGAGATCGTCCTGACGCGGCATCAGCGGGCCGTGCGCGCCAAGCGCCAGTCCGCGGGGAGCATGCGGTCCAGCACGTCGTCGATCGTAACCGCCCCGACGAGCCGGTTCGACGCATCGGTGACGGGAATGGCGACTACGTCGTAGGCGGCCAGTCGCTCCGCGACCTCGCGGTCGCTGGCGTCGGCCCGGATCGGATCCCACTCCTCGTCGAGGCACCGTCCGAGCGGCTTGCTCGGCGCCTCTCGCAGGAGGCGCTGGATCCCGACCACTCCCTGGTAGCGGCCGGTCGGCGTCTCCAGCGGCGGCTGGCAGACGAACACCTGCGAGGCCAGCGGCACCGGTAGGTCGGGATCCCGGACCCTCGCGAGGGCCTCGGCGACGGTGGAGTGGGGATCGAGGATCACGGGCTCGGGCGTCATCAGACCGCCCGCGGTGTCAGGCTGGTAGACGAGCAGGCGCCGAACCGGCTCCGCCTCCTCCGGATCCATCGCACCCAACAACTCGGCCTGCTGGGAGGCCGAGAATTCGCCGAGCAGGTCGGCGGCGTCGTCGGCTTCCATCTCGTCGAGTACCCGAGCCAGGCGCTCGCGGTCGAGTCCCTCGACGAGCCGTACTTGCTCGTCCTCGGAAAGCTCCTCGAGCAGGTCGGCGAGACGGTCGTCCTCGAGCGCGGAGGCAAGCACGCGCCGGCGGCTGAGGGGCAGGCGGCGGATCGCCGCGGCCATCTCCGCCGGGTGCAGGCCCCCCAGTGCGGCCGCCTGGCGGTCGATCGGGCGCTCGTCGGCGAATAGCTCGCCCGCCTCGCTCCAGTCGATCACCTCAGGTTCGCGCCGCCGGCCGGCGAGTCCCCGGCTGGCTCCGAGCGCGACCGTCGCCACCTCCCACGCGAACGGTTCCGGGGCCGGGGTGATGCCGACGTCGACCACGCGCTCGCCGCGCACATGGCCGTCGATCAGTTCGCCCATCACCAAACGCTCCCCGGGACGGAGCTCGAACTGGCGCAGGTTGACCGATCCCCGGCGCAATCGAACGCCT
>DATBYI010000515.1:0-6077 GCA_036513815.1 Solirubrobacteraceae bacterium | reverse complement strand
GCTCGCGGCCAAGCAGGGCCAGATCGTCCAGCTCGTCGACTCGAGCGAGAAGGTGTTCGGCGCGTTCGCCTCGGAGGACCACAACGTCAGCCGCGCCGTCGCCGATCTGCCCGGCACCCTCAGCCAGACGACGACGACGCTGGCCAAGGTGCAGGCCTTCGCCAATATTCTCGGGCCGGCGGCAACGAACCTGTTGCCGGCCGCGAAGGTGATCCCGGCCGCCAACCAGGCGCTCACCGCGCTGGCCATCCCTGGCGCACCGATCGTCCAGAAGCAGATCCGCCCGTTCGTCGTCGCGGCCCGTCCGGTTGTCCGCAACCTGCGTCCGGCGGCGATCAACCTGGCTGACGCGACCACGGTCCAGACGAGCAACGGCCCGGTGCACGAGGCGCCGGCCACGTCCAACCTGGACAACGTGTTCACGGTGCTCAACCACTTCGGGAACATGCTCGGCTACAACCCGGGCAACACCGAGCACGGCTACCTGTGGTGGCTCGCCTGGCTTGACCACAACGCCCGCACGCTGTTCTCGGTGCAGGACGCCAACGGCGACTTCCGGCCGCTCTTCCTCCAGGCCAGCTGCGCGACGTACGCGCAGCTCGCCAACGACTCGCCGCTGCAGGAAGTGATCATGAACATCACGCCGATCCTGACCGACTCGGGCCTGTGCCCGACCCAGGCGGCGGCTGACGCCACGGCCTTCCAGGCGTACGAGAAGAAGCACCCGGGTACCGCGGCCGCTTCGTCGAACCCGACGCTCGGCAGCATCCAGGCACTCCAGCCGCACGCCTCGGGCTCGAAGGGCTCGGTCGCCAAGTCGAGCAACCTGTTCCTCCCCAAGCTCCCGACCGGCTGATGCATACCGGCAGCCCTCCGATTTCACGCGTGGTCACGATGGTCCTGTTCGCGCTGTCGTGCGTGGGGCTGCTGCTGTTCCTGTGGCTGTCGTTCGGCGGCACGATTCCGCTCGGCGCGCAGGGTTATCGCGTCAACGTGTCGTTCCCGAACGCGCAGGACCTGGCCAGCCAGGCCGACGTGCGGATCGCGGGCGTGAGCATCGGCAAGGTCGTCTCGACCGAGCTCGACCCCCAGGGCAACCGCACCCTCGCCACGCTCCAGATCGACAGCAAGTACGCGCCGATCCATCAGAACACGCGCGCGATCCTCCGCACCAAGACGATCCTCGGCGAGACCTACGTGCAGCTCTTGCCGGGGGCGCCGAACGCCCCGCCGATCGCGGACGGAGGGACGCTGGCCCGCAGCCAGGTGCTGCCGACGACCCAGCTCTCCGACATCTTCAACGCGTTCGATCCCAAGACGCGGAACGCGTTCCAGGTCTGGCAGCAGCAACTCGCCAAGGCGGTCGACGGCAACGATCAGAACCTCAACGACGTACTCGGGAATCTGCCGTCGTTCGCGGCCGACGCCACCGACATCCTGCAGGTGCTGGACGTCCAGCACCTGGCCACCGTCAGCCTGATCCAGAACGGCGGGACGGTGTTCGGCGCGCTTGGCCAGGATCAGACGGCGCTGCGCAACCTGATTACCAGCGCCGAGACGACGTTTGCCACGACGGCGGCCAACAACAACGCGCTCGCTCAGACCATCCACGTGTTCCCGACCTTCCTGAACGAGACCAAGGCCACGATGGCAAAGCTCCAGACGTTCTCGTTGAACACCGATCCGGTGATCAAGGAGCTCGTCCCGGTCGCCCAGCAGCTGAAGCCGACCCTGCGTTCGGTCGACCAGCTCTCGCCGCCGCTGCGCCACTTCTTCACGAACCTCGGGCCGCTGATCACCGTGTCGAAGACCGGCCTGCCGGCGGTCAGCGAGATCCTCACCGGGGCCGACCCGCTGCTGGCGTCGGTGGGCAGCTTCCTCGAGCAGCTCAACCCAATCCTCCACTGGCTCTCGCTGCACCAGCAGCTGACCTCCGATTTCATCTCCCAGGGCGGGACGGCGATGGCCGCCACGACGACGTCCTTCTCGGGCGGCGGCATCGGCCACTACCTGCGCCAGGAGTCGCCCGTCGGGGCGGAGACGCTGTCGTTCGCCGCCAACCGCGACGCGAACAACCGCGGCAACACCTATCCGCCGCCGACGTGGCTCGACAACGAGGCCAACTTCGTCAACGGCAACTATCCCTCGTTCGACTGCAAGAACACCGGCGCCGGTGGCGACGGCTCTGAGCCTTCCAACCACGTGCCGCCACCGTCGCCCTCGTCGCAGGAGGCCTGCTGGGTGGCGCCGCTGCTCCCGAACGCGCCTGGGCAGTACCAGATCCCGCACGTCGGGCCGGCTACTTACTCCAATAAGTAGTCGCGCCCGCTTGAGCGCGGGCCTCGGCTAGCGAACCGGGCGCCTCGGTCGGGCACCTGCAAAACCTGCCATTACGTCCGCCGACCCGGAAGCGTGACCGTTTAAGCATCTCCCACATGCATAAGCTGACACGGCCTGCCGATCGCCGGCCGAATGTCATGTTTTGCAGGCTGTCCGGCTACGCCGGCTACGCCGCCTGGGCGCGGGCTATGCCGCACCGACGGGCGCGGGCTATGCCGCCTGACGGGCGCGGGCTATGCCGCCACACCAGCGGCGGGCTATGCCGCTTGGCGGGCGCGGTCCGCGGCACGCCGGCCGACCGCGACCATCCCGTCGAGCAGACCCTCGGCCAGCGCGATGTCCCCGCTGATCTCGAGGCCGCCTCGGTCGCGCTCGGGTGAGAATGCCCTTATCCAGGCATCGGCCGAGCCGATGACGCGCGCGTCGGGGACGTCGGCGTGGCGCTCGGCGACCCTGACCCCTTGGTCAGAGAGGGTCAACGTGTAGGCGCTTCGGCCCTCGGGCTCCTCGACGAGGAACTCGACCGTGCTCGGCAATGCCGACGGGGCGAGCAGCCCCGGGGCGAGGCGGAAGATCGCGCCGAGGTCCACGGACTCCGAGGCTCGTGGCGGGCTCCAGGCCCACTCGTACCCCCACCGGGCGAGCTCGCCGAGGATCGGCATCAGCTCCTTGGCGCGGTCGGTCAGCTCATAGTCGACGCGCGGCGGCACCTCGCGGTAGCGCTTTCGCGTCAACATGCCGTCGGCGACCATGCGGTTCAGCCGAGAGCGAAGCTGCTCGGTCGAGATGCCCGGGAGCACACGCTGGAGCTCGACGAAGCGGCGAGGACCGGCAGCGAGATCACGGACGATGAGCAGGGTCCATTTGTCGCCAACCAGGTCGAGTGCCCGGGCGTCTGGCGACCACTGGTCATACGGGTGACGTTTCGGTGGGGGTACGTGCGGAATGGGAAGAGCCTCCCGGTGGACGGTGCGTACCTACCAACTTCGAGTCTAACGGACCCTCCGTCGGAAACCGCCGGTTGGCGGAGGTCCTGCGGTGGCGCGAACGACCCAATGGCAACCGTTTACAGAGGTTTTGTCAGCTTGGCGACACTTGGGGTTTAGCGGCACGGCAGTTTTGCCGCCCGCGTTCGTTTCTGTGAGTACATGGGTGAAGTGATCGAGCTGAAGGATCAGCTGGCTGATCGTTCTCGCCCCCGGGGCGACTCGCGCGTGGCGTTCTTCTACGACGTCGCCTGCCCGTTCTCGTACCTGGTGGCCGAGGGGGTCGAACGCGTGCTGGGCGAGGTCGAGTGGGTGCCCGCGCCGGCCGTCGGCCTAGACGGCGGCGCGCGCTGGACACGCTTCGAGGCCGCGCGCGAGGCGGCCGAGCGCCGGGCCGAGGAGATGCGCCTCCCGCTGGTCTGGCCCGAGAACTTCCCGGCCAACACCCGCCACGCCCTCCGCGCCGCGTCCTATGCGGCCGAGCAGGGCCACGGCGCCAACTTCGCCCTCGCCGCGACCCGCCTCGCCTTCTGCGGCGGCTTCGACCTTGAAGACCCGGAGATCCTCGCCGTCGCCGCCTCGGCGGCCGGTCTGTCGATCCCCGGATGCCTGACCGCGGCGCGCGACCCCTCGCGCGACCACACCCTGTGGGCAACCGCGCGCGGCCTCCGCGCGCGCGGGGTGCGGCGGCTGCCGGCGGTTCGGCTCGGCCGGCGCTGGCTCGAGGGCGAGCACCTCCTCGAGAGCGCCGCGCTGCTGCTCGCACACGCTCTCTGAGCCGGCACGCCGCCCGCCACCCGGTGTTAGCGTGCCGACCGTGGCGGAGATCAGGGATTCCCACTCACCCACCGCCGACCACCTGGCGACCGGGCTGGGCCAAACCGTTCACGGCGGGCGGCTGATCGCCGAACGCCTCCGGGCGTACGGCGTGAGCAAGCTGTTCACGCTGTCGGGCGGTCACCTCTTCCCGATCTACGACGGCTGCCGCACCGCGGGGATCGACCTCGTCGACGTCCGCCACGAGCAGACGGCGGCGTTCGCCGCCGAGGGGTGGGCGAAGGTGACCCGAGACGTCGGCGTGTGCGCCCTGACCGCCGGCCCGGGCGTCACCAACGGCATGAGCGCGATCGCCTCGGCTCGGCAGAACAACTCTCCGATGCTCGTGCTGGGCGGACGGGCGCCGCAGTTTCGCTGGGGCCAGGGATCGCTTCAGGAGATCGACCACCTGCCCTTCGTGCGGCCGCTCGTCAAGTTCGCCGCCACCGCGCAGGAGACAGCGGAGATCCCGGCGCTGATCGACGAGGCCATGCGGGCCGCGGTGGCGCCCCACTCGGGCCCGACCTTCCTCGATTTCCCGCTCGACCACGTGTTCGGCGAGGCCGAGGGCCCGCCGGACGCCCCCTCCCCATCGACGGCCGAGCCGTGGCGCGGCCCTGGTGCCGATCAGCGCGCGATCGAGCGGGCCGCGGTGGCGCTGCGCGAGGCGGAGCGGCCCGTGATCATGGCCGGCGCCGGGCTCTACTGGGGTCGCGGCGAGACCGCTCTGATTGCGCTGGCCGAGGCGTTGCGGATCCCCGTGTTCGTCAACGGGCTCGCCCGCGGCTGCATTCCCGCCGACCACGAGCTCGCCTTCTCTCGGGCGCGGCGCACCGGGTTGAGCGGCGCCGACGTGGCGCTCGTCATCGGCGCGCCGCTCGACTTCCGGCTTGGCTTCGGCGCCTCGTTCGCGCCCGAGGCGGAGATCGTCGTCATCGACGTCGCGGAGTCCGACCAGGCGCCTCCGCGCGCCCTGTCCGCCGAGCTCTACGGCGCGCTCCCCGCGACCCTGGACGCGCTGTGCGCCGCGGCCGGCGGAGCGGTCGGCGGGGCGGTCGGCGTCACGGCCGCCGGCACGGCTGCCGGGGCGGCTGGGGCCGAGGTCGACGGGCCGCTCGCCGAGCGCGAGGCGTGGATCCGATCGCTGCGCGCCACCGAGGAGGACGCGCGGGCCGGCGAGACGAGCGAGCTGGCCGACGAGCGCGCGCCGCTTCACCCGATGCGGATCTACGGAGAGTTGATCGGGATGCTCGACCGCGACGCGATCATCGTCGGCGACGGCGGCGACTTCGTCTCCTACGCAGGCCGCGTGCTCGACTCCTACCAGCCGGGCTGCTGGCTCGATCCCGGCCCTCTCGGCTGCCTCGGGTCCGGCCCCGGCTACGCCCTCGCGGCCAAGCTCGCGCATCCCGGCCGGCAGGTCGTGCTGCTGCTCGGCGACGGCGCCTTCGGCTTCGCCGGCATGGAGTTCGACACGCTCGCCCGCCACGGCGTCGCGGTCCTCGCCGTGGTCGGGAACAACGGCATCTGGGGCCTCGAAAAGCACCCGATGGAGGCGCTCTACGGGTACTCGGTGGCGGCCGATCTCCGGCCCGGGACGCGTTACGACCTCGTCGCCGAGGCGCTCGGATGTCACAGCGAGCTCGTGTCCACGCCGGCCGATCTGCGTCCCGCCCTCGACCGCGCACTCGACTCCGGCGAGCCGGCGGTCGTGAACGTGCTGACCGATCCGTCGGTGGCGTACCCGCGCCGGTCGAACCTCGCCTAGCGGCCCGGACTGGACATCTGTCCTAGATACGAAAACCGCCCGCATTCTCAGCGGGCGGCTTCCGATCCAGGTTTGGCCCAATCGGGACGGGCAGGGGTACGTGCCAGAAAGGGCCGGTTAGAGTGGCTCGGACGGCGGGAGGCGCCGATGTCTGCGGCTTCGCCCGA
>DATBYI010000514.1:0-2563 GCA_036513815.1 Solirubrobacteraceae bacterium | reverse complement strand
AGGAATGCCCCCGGGGGCCCCGTAGGCGTTACCGCCCGACGTCCTCGGCCATTTGACTCACCATCCCCGGACCCAGCGCCCCCAGGAGCTGAGGATGGTGATGTGCAAGATGCCGTTGAGCAGCTGAGAAGAGCTCGTGTTCGTCGTCACCTGCGAGTTGCGCCCCGCACTCGCAGTAGGCGATTCGCCTGTGCCCTCCACTGACTGCGGTCCTGTGGCCGTCATCGCTGCTGCTCGACTGCATCTCGGTCTGCGCCCCGCCGAGTCTGTCGTTGCGTCTCACCGCGGTTTCCACTGCAGGGAACCTTGCAGTTTTGACGTTGTCGATACGTTTCCAAAACGTTGCCGCAGGCAGAGCGCGCGCTCGAGACGACCCGGATCCAGCTCTGTGGACGGTTGTCCGTGGAGATCGCCGGCCTGCAACTTTCCGATCGGTTGCGCGGCAGGCAGGTGCCGATGCTGCTCGCCTACCTGGTGCTCAACCGGTCCCGGCACGTCGGCCGGGACGAGCTGATCGGCGCCCTGTGGCCCGATCAACCGCCGGTCTCCCAGGACGCCGCCCTGCGCACGTTGCTCTCGAGGCTGCGATCGTCGCTCGGTGCCGAGGTGGTGTCCGGGCGCGAGGAGGTGATCCTGGCCCTTCCCGAGCCGGTGTGGATCGACGTCGAAGCCGCTGCCGCCGAGATGGCGCGGGCTTCCGAGGCGCTCGAGCAAGGCGACGCCCGCCGGGCCTGGGCGCTCGCCCAAGTACCGCTCAACATCGCCAGCCGCGGCCTGTTGCCGGGCGCTCAGGCGACCTGGCTCGAGCCGCCGCGGCGCGAGCTCGAGGACGTCCACCTATCGGCGCTCGAGGTGATCGGCCGCGCCGGCCTCGTCATGGGAGGGACGCAGCTCCAGTCGGCCGAGCGGGCCGCGCGCACCCTGATCGAGTCCGAGCCCTACCGCGAGTCTGGCTACGTGTTGCTGATGGAGGCGCTCGCCGCACGCGGCAACGTCGCCGAGGCGCTCCGGGTGTTCGACAGGCTGCGCACGCTGCTCCGCGACGAGCTCGGCACGAACCCCTCGCCCGAGGCAATCGCCGCGCACGACCGGCTGATCAGGCCTCAGGGCCGTGGCGGTGAGGATTGGAACTCCCCCAACCGAGTCGACGGCGACCCGGCGCGCGCGGCCACGGGCACGCCTTTGCGCCCGCCCATCCCGCTGCCGGCCGAGCTCCGCCACCGGACCCAGGGCCCGCTGATCGGCCGCGCCCGGGAGCTCGCGCAGCTCGAGGAGGAGTGGACGCTCGCCTGCCGGGAGGCACGCTCGGGCCGGCTCGTGCTGCTCGCTGGCGACGCGGGCATCGGGAAGACGACGCTGACCTCGGACGTGGCCCGCCGCGTGCACGAGGAGGGCGCGATCGTGCTCGCCGGGCGCTCCCCGCGCGAGACGGTTGTGCCCTATCAGCCGATCCTCGAGGCGCTTCGTCACTGGGCTCTGAACGCACCGCTGAGCGACCTGCGCGCCACCGCACGCGAGTACGGCTCCGAGCTCGCGCGCCTGATCCCCGAGCTGCGTCGGCGCGCGCCCGAGCTGCCACCGACGCCCGCCGGCGAGCCTGAGACCGAGCGCTACCGGCTGTTCGAGGCGGTGGTCGGCCTGGTGACCGAGCTGTCACGCGCGGCGCCGGTGCTGCTCGTGCTCGACGATCTCCAGTGGGCCGACCGTCCGACGCTGCTCCTCCTGCGCCACCTGGCGCGCGCGACGAGCCCCGCTCGCGTCCTGATCCTCGGCGCGTACCGCTCGACCGAACGCGGGGATACGTTCAACAGCGCCCTGACCGAGCTGCTGCGCGACCGGCTCGCCTCGCAGATGGAGATCCGCGGACTGAGCGAGCTCGACACGGCCGAGCTCGTGCGGCTTCGCGTCGGAGAGACGCCATCGCGCTCGTTCGCCCGCGCGCTCTACGAGGAGACCGAGGGCAATCCGTTCTTCGTCGAGGAGATCGTCCGCCATCTGGTCGAGGCGGGCGTCCACGCGAGCAGCGCCACCGCGTCCGAGCTGCAGAGCTTCGGCTTGCCCGAGGGGGTCAAGCAGGTCATCGCCTGGCGGCTCGGTCGCCTCGAGGCGCCCGCGATCGAGCTGCTGCGAGTCGCCGCTGTGATCGGTCGCGAGGTCGACGCGGCCCTGCTCGAGCGTGTCGTGCTGATGGCCGAAGAGGATTTCCTGAGCGCGCTCGAGGAGGCGCTCGCGGCGGGGCTGCTCGTCGAGTCCGACGAGAAGCCCGGCTCGTACGTGTTCTCCCACGCGCTGATCCGGGAGACGCTGTACGAGGGGATGTCGGTGCCGCGCCGGGCGCGGATCCACAAGCGCGTGGGGGAGGCCATCGAGGCCACGCAGGGGCGCCGGCAGGGGCGTTATCTGCCCGAGCTGGCGCATCACTTCACGCGCGCCGTGGCCGACGAGGAGGACGCCGACGAGGCGATCGCGTACGCGCTGCGCGCGGCCGAACAGGCGACCACGATGCTCGCCCACGAGGAAGCCGCCGAGCACTACGCGCGGGCGCTCGACGTGCAGGGTCGCT
>DATBYI010000513.1:0-5020 GCA_036513815.1 Solirubrobacteraceae bacterium | reverse complement strand
GATGAGCGGAAACATCTGCCGCTGCGGGACCTACCCACGGATCCGCGCCGCGATCCATGCCGCAGCCGGCACGCTGAGCGAGGGCCCCGAGCCCACGCCCCTTGTCGCTCCGGACGACATCGAAGATCGCAGGCTCACCGCGGAGGAGTTGGTCGACCCCGTCCATCCATACATCCAGATCCGTTCGGACGGGACGATCGTCGCGTACTGCAGTCAGGTCGAGATGGGGCAGGGGATTCATACCGGGCTCGCCACGATCGTCGCCGAGGAGCTTGACGCCGAGTTCGATTCGGTCCGCGTCGTGAACGCGGCGAACGGCAGAGGCCCGAACGGCGACGTCTACGGAAACCCCGACCTCGGCAGCGCCTTTCAGCTGACCGGCGCCTCGAATTCGATGAAAGGGATCTGGGTCCGGTACCGGCTGGCCGCCGCTCAAGCCCGGGCGCGCCTACTGGCCGCGGCGGCAGATGCGTGGGACGTGCGTACCGATGAGGTTGAGGTCGAGAACGGGGTTCTACGGCACAGGAGCGGGAGGCGGGCGACGTTCGCCGAGCTCGCTGCGCAGGCCGAGCAGCTTCCGGTCGCCGACGACGTGCAGCCCAAGGACGCGGCCGACTACAAGCTGATCGGGCGCGAGGGGCGGTTGCGCGTCGACGCGGTCCCAAAGATCCTTGGTGCCACCCAGTTCACGATTGACCACAGCCTCCCCGGGATGCTGACCGCGGTTGTGCTGCACCCGCCGAGGTTCGGCGCCACCGTCGTCTCGCTCGATGACCAGGCGGCGCGGGCCGAGGCCGGGGTGACGGCGGTCGTCCCGATCGACGAGGGCGTCGCTGTCGTTGCGGAAACCGTCGCCGACGCGCAGCGCGGTCTGCGCGCCCTGGTCGTGGAGTGGGACGACACGAACGCCGAGCGGCGGAGCACCGCAGAGTTGCTCGCGGAGCACATCCGGCTGCTTGAGTCGGGCGAGAACGCCGTGACGGCCCGCGACGACGGCGATGTGGACAGGGCTCTGGCCGACGCGGCCTCGACGGTCGACGCCATCTACACGCTGCCGTACCTCTCGCACGCGCCGATGGAACCGAACAACGCGGCATGCCGCATGCGCGAGGACGGCGTGCTCGAAGTCTGGGTGGGTAGCGAGGCGCCTGAGTACGTGAAGATGAATGCGTCCTCGATCGCCGGGATCGACAAGGAGCAGGTGGAGGTGCACATCACGTTCGCCGGCGGATCGTTCGGATTGCATTCGAGCGCCGAGCACGACCCCACGGCGGAGGCAGTGCAAGTCGCGCGAGCGCTCGATTGGAAGCACCCGATCAAGGTCCAGTCGCTCCGCGAGGAGGAGTTCAAAGTCGGCCGCTACCGCGCGATGGCGGTTCACCGTGTGCGGGCCGGCGCCGACGCAGAGGGTCGACTTACGGCGTGGCATCAGCAGATCGTGGCCGAGCCGACGTCCGTGAACCTCCCGTTCGTACGTGACGTGATGTTCACGAACGGCGTCGACTTCTTCACGACGACCGGCGCGGTCGATCCGCCATACGCGGTCGAGAATTTCCGCCTTCAGTCGACGAACTTCGAGTCGCGAATCCCGACGATGGTGTGGCGGTCGGTCGGCAACTCCCACACGGAGTTCGCACGTGAGTCGGCGATCGACGAGCTCGCGATCGCCGCCGGCCACGACCCCGTCGACATTCGGCGAGCGCTTCTCGCCACCAGCCCGCGGACACTCCGAGCGCTCGAGCTCGCCGCCGAGCGGGCTGATTGGGGGGCGCCGCTCCCCGAAGGTAAGGCGCGCGGGGTCACGAGCTCCGGCTTTCTCGGCCACAGCGCCCAGGTCACGGAGGTGTCGCTCGACGACCGTGGCCGCGTCCACGTCGACCGTATCGTCTTCGCCCTCGACTGCGGACGAAACGTCAACCCCGACCTCATTCGCGCGCAGGTCGAAGGAGGGCTGCTCTGGGGGCTGAGCGCCGCGGCGTGGGGCGAGGTCGTGCTCGGCGAGGGCGGTGACATCGTCACCCAGAACTTCGACACCTATCCGGTTATCCGGATGCGGTCGGTCCCGCGGATGGAGATCCACCTGATCGATTCGACCGAGTCGCCCACCGGCGTCGGCGAGGTCAGCGTCCCGTCGGTCGCGCCCGCGCTCGCGAATGCCATCGCCGCCCTGACCGGCACCCGCATTCGCCAGCTTCCCCTTTCCAAGACCATCAAGATCTACTGAGAGAGGTCACGACATGCCCGATATCAACATCACCCCAAGCGAAAACGGCCCGTACATCGTTTCCGGCCCGGTGACGCTGACGGACGTCGATGGACGGGTCATCGAGCATCCCGATCCCATGTCGATGTGCCGTTGCGGAGGGTCGTCGAACAAGCCGTTCTGCGACGGCACGCACGCCACGATCGACTTCGACGGGACCCTGGCGAACTGATCGCACCAGCGGAGGGCGGGCGATCCAAACCGCCGTCACCCACCGGCCATCAGCGGACGATGCGTCTCCGCGTGAGGGCATGCAGGAAGACGATCAAGCCGTAATCACCGAGAGGAATGCCGCGTCTCTCGCCGCGGATCCCGAGCCGCTCCCGAACGGCGTCTCGTCTCACCGACTGAGACGCGGACTGCTGAGGCTCGGTGGGGTGGTCGCGATCGCGGTGGCGGTCGTCACTCTCGCCCCTGGCCTGGGGAATTTGCGCAGCCGGTTTGCCAATGCGCGGCCGGCCTGGATCGTGGTCGCCTGCGCGTTCGAGGTGCTCTCGGTGCTCGCCTACGTTCCGGCTTTCCGGGCCGTGTTCTGCAAGCGGATGAGCTGGGCCACGAGCTACAAGATCGGGGTCGCCGAGGAGGGTGCCGGCTCCTTGTTCCCGCTCGGTGGCGCGGGCAGCCTGGCGCTTGGGGTTTGGGCGCTTCGGCGGGGCGGAATGCCCGCTGAGGAGATCGCACGCAAGACGGTCGCGTTCTACTTGCTGACGAGCGCTCCATCCGTCGCGATGCTCTTCCTGTTAGGCGTCGGCCTGGCGACGGGCGTCCTTCCTGGCCACGGCGGGTTCCTGCTTACCGTGGTCCCCGCGGTCGTCGCCGCGGGGGCAGTCGCGGCGGCCCTCGCCTTGCGCCGGCTGGCACGCGGAGCGAAGGCACGCATCACGCGGCAGGGTGAGCGGTCCAGATGGGTTCGTCTCGCTCCAGCCCTGTCGGCCACGTCCGATGGCGTCGAGGAGGCGCTGCGCCAACTCAGGCAAGCTAACCCGCTCCTGCTCGTCGGCCTCGCGGGCTTCTTGGTCTTCGACCAGCTCGCTTTCTGGGCGGCCTTCCGTGCCGTGGGAGCCTCGCCTGAGCTGGCTCTCATCTGGATGGCCTACCTAATCGGCCAGCTCGGTAACTGGCTTCCGGTTCCCGGCGGGATCGGCGGGGTCGAGCTCGGGCTCGTCGGAGTACTCGTGCTCTACGGGTTGCCCGCCCTCACCGCGACCGCGGCGGTCCTGCTCTACCGCGTGATCGAACTGTGGATTCCCGCCGTCCTCGGGATCACCGCGTTCGTGCAGCTACGGCTGCTGCTAAGGCGAGAGACCGAGGCGATCAAACTGTGTAAGCCGGGCGACGTCATCGAGATCGTCGGCCTCGGCCCCGCCACCATCAACCGGTCCGGGGGTGACATCGACCGTGAGCACCTTGCGCGCACCTGACGCTCGTGGTGGACACGGAGCCGTCTCGCCAGAGAGTTCTGCCCAGCACACAACCGTCCGCCGCGAGCCGGCGGCGCTGAGTGCGATTCTGGCGGCTGGTCGAGAAACCGTCCTATAGAGGTGTCGCGTAAACCCGATACACCGAAAAATTGGTTGTGATTGGGTAACAACTCTCTCTGGCCGCAGGTGCGAGCCGGTCCAGTCTTTGGCGCTCAGGCTGCATATATGGCAGTTGCATCGCCAAAGTTCGCATGCGGGCGTTCGCCTGGTTGTCGGTGGCTGACAACGGCGATCGTTTTTGCGACGGCCACATAACGGCGGTTTTCTCGACCGGGCCCGAGAACGCGGTTCGGTCCCTCGCGAGGAAGCCACAGAATTGGCGACGCCCCCGTAGAGAACTCTTCGTCGCCTACGACGTTCGTCTCACGAACCGGCGCGACTCTCTGATTGCAGCATCACTCAGCACCCCCTGTAAGAAGATTTCCGCAGCCATGCATCTCTCCCGCAAGAACCTTCTCCCACTCGCGCTCGTCGTCGGCTTGTTCGGTACGCCGGCGCTCGCACCGGTTCACGTCCCGGGCGCGTCCGGGGGAGTAGCTCATCCGCCGGCTATCCAGACCGCGACCGCCGAGCGCGAGATGCGACGGCGCCGCCGGATCCGACGCGCGAAGGTCCGTGTTCTCGTGCGGCGCGGCGTCGGCCTCGTACGTGGCGCGGCCACGCACATCCGCGCGGCGGGCGAGCGCGTTCGGACGCGCCGTCCACCTCATGACTCGTTCGCGCGCGGACCGCCTCGGTTGTCCGGCCTTTGACCTCGAGGCGGGACGGCGCACCGCGCCGCCCCGCTCTCATCTCATGAGAGAGACCCTGAGGAAGGTTCCGATGACCACAACCCTGACCAACATCAAAGCCCAAGAGCACGGCGGCGATCTATCCCGCGACGCGCAACCCGGCCGTCACCGCGTCGAGGTCCGACGCGTCGCTGTCGTGCGCCCCGAAGGGGCCCATTTCAAGCTGCGGCCCATCCGCGCATCGCTTGAACCAGCCAAGGGCTAACGAGCAACGGGGCGGCCCCCGCGGCCGCCCCGTTTCGCGGTTGGGACTAGGCGCCGCCGGGTCGGGGCATCCGACGGGCTCTCCCGCGGGCGTTGGCGAGCAGGGCGAAGCCGGTGAGCGCGGCCGCGGCGCAGGCCGCGGCGCCGACTACGAGGGCGAGACGGGAGTTGGTGTCTCCTATCGCGCCGATGATCGTCGCGCCGATGGGCGTGCTGCCGACGAATGCGGTTGACCAGAGGGCGGTCATGCGGCCGCGCATGTCGGGCCGGGCGGCGAGCTG
>DATBYI010000512.1:0-5996 GCA_036513815.1 Solirubrobacteraceae bacterium | reverse complement strand
CGCGGCGTGCCTAGGCCAGCGCCGGCTCGAGCTCGGCGACCAGCTTGCCCTTCGGGTAGGCGCCGACAACGGTCTTGGCCGGCTGCCCGTTGCGGAAGAGGATCAGCGTCGGGATCGACATGACGTTGAACTGGATCGCAGTGTTCTGGTTCTCGTCGATGTTGAGCTTGACGACCTTCAGATCGTCGGCGTGCTCCTGCGCGATCTCTTCGACGACCGGGGCCACCATCCGGCACGGCCCGCACCAGGGGGCCCAGAAATCGACGAGCACGGGCTTGTCGGACTCGATGACCTCTGCCTGAAAATTGTTATCGGTGACGTCTGAGACGTTGGCCATTTCGCTCCTTGAAGTCGTACGGTTACTTCAGAAAGTATAGCGTGCGAGGGGCGATTCGGGGGAGAATGGGCCTTGCTTGGCTCGGCGCCCGTCGGAAGAGAAATCCTGGTGATCGCAGGGCAATAGGCTAAGTACCACGATGCCGAACCCCACCAACACCGAAATCGCCGCCGCGCTCGACGAGCTGGG
The DNA here is from genome assembly GCA_036513815.1 of Solirubrobacteraceae bacterium. GTDB lineage: Bacteria > Actinomycetota > Thermoleophilia > Solirubrobacterales > Solirubrobacteraceae > Palsa-465. The sequence continues at coordinate 5,470 of DATBYI010000512.1, read as the reverse complement.
CGACCTGAGCGAACTCGACGGGGCGGCCATCTACCGGGTCGTCGCCTACCGAAATGCCGCCAAGGCAGTGCGCGAATCGCCCGTGTCGGTGCTCGGACTCGCGCGCCAGGGTCGCGCCACCGAGCTGCCCGGCGTCGGCGGAATCATCCAGGAGAAGATCATCGCGCTGGCCGATGAGGGCGCGATCCCCGCCACCGTCAAGCTAAGAGCGAAGTTCCCGCCCGGCGTGATCGACATGACCCACCTGGCCGGCCTGGGCCCCAAGCGCGTGCGTCGCCTCTACGAGGAGCTCGGGGTCGATTCGCTCGACGGGCTGCGCACAGCAGCCGAGGAGCACAAGATCCGCGGCCTGAAGGGATTCGGTCCCAAGGCCGAGGAAGCCATCCTCGCCAGCCTTCGATTAGATGGCGCCGGCGAGCGGCCGGCGCGCATCGTGCTCGATCGCGCGCTCGCCATCGCCGACCCGCTCATCGCGGCGCTCCGGACGCACCCTGCGTCGACCCACGTCGAGCTGGCCGGCTCGGCCCGGCGGATGACCGACACGGTCAAGGACCTCGACGTGATCGCCACCGCCACCGACCCGGTCGCGCTCTCAAAGGCTGCGGCATCGCTCGACCTCGTCGAGCAGGCCGGCACGCCGACCGAGGCAGGCGTCAAGCTGCGCACGCACACGGGAATCCGGGTCGACCTGCGGATCGTCGCGCCCGACCAGTTCGGCAATCTGCTCCAGCACCTGACCGGCTCCAAGGAGCACAACATGGCCCTGCGCGACGCGGCGGTGCGCAAGGGTCTGCACGTCTCCGAGTACGGCGTGCTGGACGATGCCACCGGCGAGACACATCGGTGCGCCACCGAACACGAGGTGTACGGCCTGCTCGCCCTGGATTACATCGAGCCGGAGCTGCGTGAGAACCGCGGCGAGCTCGAGGCGGCGGCGGCGCACGCGCTTCCCGATCTGATCACCCAGGCCGACCTCAAAGGCGACCTCCACTGCCACACGACCGCTTCCGACGGCACGGCGTCGATCGAGGAGATGGCCGTGGCGGCCCGTGAGGCGGGGTACGAGTACCTAGCCATCACCGATCACTCGGCGAGCTTCGGATTCGGAGACGAGGTGGCGCCCGGCCAGCTCCGCGCGCAAATCGCCCGGATCCGCGAGACCGACGTCGGCGGCATCCAGCTCCTCGCCGGCAGCGAGGTCAACATCCTCCCGGACGGCACCCTCGACTACGACGACGAACTACTCGCCGAGCTCGACTGGGTGATCGCGTCGGTCCACTCGTCCTTCCGCATGGGCGCCGACCAGATGACCGACCGAATCGTCCGGGCGATCGAGCATCCGCTCGTCGACGCGATCGGCCACCCGTCGGGCCGCAAGCTCGAGCGCCGCCCGCCGTACGAGTTCCACATCGAGCGCGTGATCGAGGCGGCGGCGCGGACAGGGACGATCCTCGAGATCAACTCAAATCCCGATCGCCGCGACCTGAACGACATCAACGCGCGCGGCGCGGCCGCCGCGGGCGTGCCGATCGTCATCAACACCGACTCCCACCGCACGGGTGGATTCGCGGTCGCGCGTTACGGAGTCGCCACCGCGCGACGCGCCTGGCTGACCGCGGACCAGGTCGTCAATACGCAGCCCTGGAAGGCGGTGGAGGCGCTCCGTCCGCGCCACCGCCTCGGACGGGGCACTGGATCTTCTCGGCGGCGCCTGACGGCGGCGCCTTAGCGTGCGTAGGGCAATTAGTTCCCTACGCCCTTAGCGTCTTCGCGAACCCGACGGCGGCCGCGAGCCTGACGCGGACTTCTTGCCGTACGTCGGCGATGACGGCTTGCGGTACGGGCCGGACGGTTTCGCCCTCTCAACCACAGTCTCCGGGACGTATGGCTCGTCGAGCGGCAGCGGCTCGGTCTTCCCATTGCGCTGGATCCAGACGAACCACGCCAGCCCGGCGAGGCATACGAGCGTCGCGATCCAGAAGTTCAGCCGCATCCCGAGTATGTGCACCGAGTAGTCGATCCGGATCGTCTCCTCGAAGATCCGATAGCCCGAGTAGCCGGCCACGTACAGCGCCATCAGCCCGGGCGCCTTGATCTTGCGATGGTTGCCGAGCCAGATCAGGAAGCCGGCCAGCAGCAGGTTCCAGATCATCTCGTACAGGAACGAGGGCTGGAACGTGGCGAAGTTCGTGAACCCCGTCGGCCGGTGTGCGGGCGAGATCTTCAGCGCCCAGGGCAGCGTGGACGGCTTACCGAACAGCTCCTGGTTGAAGTAGTTGCCGATCCGGCCGATCGCCTGGGCCACGAGCAGACCGGGCGCGGTGGCGTCCATGAAGCGGAGCACGTCGCCGCGGGTCAGGCGCTTGCGGATGATGTACAGGCCGCCCAGAACCCCGCCCAGGATCCCGCCCCAGATCCCGAGCCCACCCCTCCAGATAGCAAAGATGCCCCAGAAGTTGTGCGGGCTGATCTGGCTCGGCGTGGTGATCAGGAAGTAGATCCGGCCGCCGATCAGGCCGGCCGGGAAGCCCCAGGCCGCCGCCTCGTAGCAGAGATCGGGATTCCCCCCCATGCGACGCCACCGATACCGGGTGACGAAGATCGCGGCCGCCACCGCGACCACGTAGGCGAGCCCGTAGGCGTGGATGAAGAGCGGCCCGATGTAGAAGCCGTTCTGTGAGGGGCTGGGGATGAAGGCGGGAAGGGTCACGTCGGTGGGTACGGTTTGCCGGGCCGGCTCTCACGCGCGCGGTCGCGCGCTTTGCGAGTGCCCCGATGCCCCATTCAGCTCGAACAGGTTAGACCGGAAGCCGGGCGTCCGGACCAGCCGGATCGGTTTCAGCGGCGAGGTCTTCTCGATGTAGAAGCGCGCTCCGTCCCGCTGCTCGATCGCGCGAACCGCGGAAGCCTGCCGGCGCCAGGCCAGCGCCCAGATGATCGCGAACCCGGTGGCGACGGCCGGTACCTGCGGCACCGCGAACGCCACCGCTCCGGCCCCGATGGTCGAGACGAGCAACGGCCACAACCGGTTGAGCATCGTCCGAGCCGGGTTGACCTCGGGCAGCGAAGCCTGCGTCCGCGCGCTCGCCAGCAGCGACGCGATCGGACCCGACGTTCCGGCGCGCCTTCCCAGCCAGATGCCGATCCCCGCGGCAGCCACCCACCAGGCCGCGGCGAACGGCACCAGCGTGTCGTCTCCGTTGTTCGCGCCGCCGGCGACGGTGACCGCGGCGAGCAGGGTCGCGCAGCCGGCGCTGACGAGAACCGTGGTGCGCAGGAAGTCCGCGAAACGCACGCCGCCCTCCCTTAGCGATCCGTTGCTGCGGCCGCGGCCACGGGCATCAGTCGGCCGCCAGCGCCGCGAGCAGCTCGACCACGCCGTCCGTTCCATCGACCACGAGGTCGGCCTCGGCGGTGATCTCGGACGGTCCCTCATCGGAGCGAACTCCGACCCGGATGGCGCGGGAGATACGGCCCTCATCGGCCAGCCGCACAAGTGCATGGAACGCGTCGAGGTCGGTGACGTCGTCGCCGACGTAGAGCGCGACGTCGACGTCCGTGTCGGCCAGAAACGCCTCGATCCCGGCACCCTTGTCGATCCGGACCGGCGGCCGGACCTCGAGCACCTTGCGCCCCCAGTGGGTCCGCAGACCGGCCGCCTCCGCTCGCGCCGCGATCGCGTCGATCGCCGCGCGTGCGGCCTCCTCGTCGGGAGCGCCACGCCAGTGGAAGGCGACGATCGCGCCCTTGTCCTCCAGGCGCACGCGAAGGCGGCGCAGATCCGCCGTGTCGGCCTCGCGAGCGAACTCGTGGATCCGCTCGGCCCAATCTTCAAGCTCCTTGTCGACGACCGGCTCGGTCCAGCCCGCACGCAGGATCTCAGCGCCGTGCGACCCGAGATACGAGATCGTCCCGATCGCGACCATCGCGCGCGCCTCGGAGGCCCGGCGTCCGCTGACACACGCCACGACGCCATAGCGCCGCGCGATTTCGGCCAGCAGCTGGCGCGTACGCTCGGGCACACGCGCGTCGGCGGCGTTCTGCACGATCGGGGCCAGCGTGCCATCGATGTCAAACAGAATCGCGGCGCGGGCCGGATCGGCGCGCACCGGCACGAGCGCTTCGGACAGGAGCGCTGATGTCACCGCTCTAGTATGCCCCCTCCGACGTGTCCGCCGTGTCCAACGAAGACGCCGCCGCCAGGCGCCGCCGACCATCTGTAGCACCCGTCCTGCTCCTCCACGGCCAACCGGGCGCGCGGACCGACTGGGAGCGGCTCCAGGCGGCTCTCGGCGACCGCGTCCCGACGCTCGCGATCGACCGTCCCGGCTGGGACGGCTCCTCGCGCGCAACCAACCTGGCGGGCAACGCGCGCGCCGCTTTGGCCGCGCTCGACCGCGCCGGCGTGGCGCAGGCGACGGTCGTCGGGCACAGCCTCGGCGCCGCCGTGGCGGCGTGGCTTGCCGCCTCGTACCCCCAACGCGTGGGCGCACTGGTGCTCGTGTCCCCGGCGGCCAATACCGACTCGCTCGGTCCGGTCGACTATCTGCTCGCCGCGCCGCTCATCGGCTGGCTCGCGACGGTCGTGGCGATGGGAGGCGGCGGGCTCGTGCTGCGGGCGCGCGCGGTGCGGCGGTGGGTGGCGGAGGCGACCGCGCTCGACGATCGCTACCTGCGCTCGGCGGGCCGGATGCTGCTCGCGCCGGCGGCGTGGCGCTCGTTCGTGCGCGAGCAGCGATTCCTGATCCGCGACCTTCCCGCGCTCGAGCACCTGCTGTCGCAGATCTCGGCGCCGACCACGATCGTGTCCGGGTCGGCCGATCGCGTCGTTCCCGTCGCCGCCGCCCGGCGCCTGGCGGCCCAGATACCGCGCGCGGGGCTGGTCGAGATCGTGCACGCCGGACACCTCCTACACGTCCAGCACGCCGGGCGGCTCGCGGAGATCATCGCCCCTTTGTGAGTTACCGCGGGCTGGCGGGGTAGGGGGTGTGTATGGCCGCTCTCACCAACGCTGAAGTCGGAGTCGCTGAAGTCCCAATCGCCGAGATCGCAATCGCCGAGGTCCCCCAGCCGAGCGTCCCACCCACGCCGGCCGTGCCCGATGCCCCGGTAACCCCGGCGGTCCCCGACCCTGGCTCTCCCGCCGCCCCTGAGGAACCCGCGACCATTCCCGGCCCCGATGAGCCGGCCGACCCGATTGCGCCCAACCCGGGTCCGGACGAGGCGCCTGCACCGGCCGAACCGGAGCCGGCCGAGAACTAAGGCGCCGCCGTCAGGCGCCGCCGTAAATTCCCCTAAGAGGACGCCCGATCAATCCGAGGGCAGCCTCGATAGCTTTGCCCTGTGAGCGTCGCCCCGCGGCCCCCGAAGCAGGCGAGTCCAGCCCTGCTCCCGCCGCCCCCCGAGTGGGATCCGAAACCGCCTCGCCGCCGGATCGTCTGGCGGCTGCTGCTCGGCTGCCTGCTCGTGG
>DATBYI010000511.1:0-3069 GCA_036513815.1 Solirubrobacteraceae bacterium | reverse complement strand
AAGCGCCTGCTGGGCCTGCTCGTGAACTCGTCCGGCGCGGCGCACGCGCGGAACGCCCGCCGGCTCGTCCACGCCGCGCGCAAGGAGGACCGCCGGCTAAGTGCCGCGTTGCTCGCCGCGGCGCTGGCGCACACCCCCGAGGCCGAGGAGGCGCTGCGCGGCGCGCGCACCCGCATGGCCCGCAAGCCCGCCGCGCTGGCGCGCGAGCTGCTTCGCAACTTCCCCAAGGGCCGTCGCGGCAAGAACCGGCGCAAGCGCAAGACGACCGCTGGCGCGAACGGTGGCGCTGGCGCCGGCGCCGCCGCCCAGAAGGCGGTGGCGACGACCAAGGTCGAGACCGACGCGCAGGTCGAGCGCGAGGAGGGGGTCGAGGCCCCGCTCGGCCAGGAGGAAGAGGAGCTCGCCGAGGTCACGGCATACGACGGCAACGGTGACCGGCCCGACGATGACGATGACGGCGAAGGTCCCGACGACGATGACGACGACATCGCGGACGACGACGATGACGACGATGACGACGACGACGTCTCGGACGACGACGATGACGATGATGACGACGACGACGAGGACGACGAGGACGAGGACGACGACCTCGACGACTCCCTGCCCGAAGAGCTGAGCCACGACGAGCGTGGCGACGCCGAAGCCGCCGCCTAGCCAGGGTTCATCTTCCCGCCTAGCCCGGGGCTCATCTTCCCGCTACCCAGGGTTTATTTCCCCCGAAACCCGACGTCCCGTCCCCCCGGCCGAGCGCCGGTGAGCTTCCGGGCAATAAGCGCCGGGCGCCGTTCACCGAGCCGGGATGAGGTGCACCTCGCCGGCGTCCAGCGCCATCGTCCCGGTGTCGGTCTCCACCAGCAGTCGCCCGCCGGCGTCGATGCCGGCGCCGACGCCGCGCCCGCCGGCCCAGCGCACCTCTAGCCCGAGCAGCGCGTCCCGCTCGCGCACCGCCTCGACCAGCGACGCGGCATCGACCGAGATCCACCCCTCCAACCGCCGCAACAACTCGGAGAGCGTCGGTTCGATGTCCGCCGGAACCAGGCCGAGCGTGCCGGCTCGCTCGCGCAACTCAGTCGGGAAGTCCTCCGGCGCGAGCGCCACGTTCAGCCCGATGCCGACCACCGCCCAGCCCTCTTGGGGACGTCCCTCGACCAAGATCCCCGCCACCTTGCGCCCGCCGACCAGCACGTCGTTCGGCCACTTCAATCGGGCCTCCGCTCCCGCCACCGCCGCTCGCGCCGCCTCCGCTCCCGCCACCGCCGCTCCCGCCACTGCCGCTCCCGCCACTTCCGCCACTTCCGCCACCGCCACGCCGGCGGCGAGCGGCAGGAGCGCCACCGGGTCGCGGACCACGATCGAGCACAGCAGCGCCCGTCCCGCCGGCGCGCTCCAGGTGCGCCCCTGTCGACCACGGCCCGCGGTCTGCTCGCCGGCCGTCACGATCGTCCCGTGCGGCGCGCCGCCCCCGGCGAGCTCCCGCGCCCGGGCGTTGGTCGAGTCGGTCACGCGGTAGTGGACCCGCGGGGTCCCGAGCATCACGCGGGCCTGATTCGCAGCTGGGCGTCCACCGCGAGCCCGAGCCGGGAGGCCGCGCTGCCTCGGTTGACCGCAACCGCAAGCCGCGAGTAGGAGTCCTCGTACACGAGCAGCTCGCCCGGCCGGGCGTCGGAGAAGGTGCGGACGTACCGGGCGCGAGTGGGGCGCCCCCCGCTGACCTTAAGCTCCACACCCTGTCCGACCGAGAGCCCGAAGCGGCGGATCTCGTCCCCCTCGACGTCGAGCTGGACGTTGCCGAACCCGTCGACGTACACCGCATGCGCCACCAGCACGCCCTCTGATACCTGAGCCCGCGGGAGCTCGAGCGCGACGAGGCCCGCCGGGTCGACCGGCTCGCCTGCGTCAGTCAATCCGGCGCCCGACGCCAAACGCGCCGCGACGGGAGCGAACAGGTCCCGCCCGTGGAAGGTGGCCGACACGGGCTGCAAGGCGAACGGCGACTGGCCGACGTCGACCGCGTCGACGACGCCCCCGGCCGCCGCCCAGGCCAGCGAGAGCAGCCCGTTGTCGGGACCGACGAACACGCGACCATCGCGCGTCCGCAGGGCCACCGCGCGACGTTCGCTGCCCACGCCCGGATCCACCACGGCGAGCACGACACCGGCCGGCAGATACGGCAGCGTCGAGCGCAGGATCAGGGCGCCGGCGCGCACGTCTCCCCGCGGGACGCCGTGGGTGACGTCGATCACGCGTGCCTCCGGGCACCGCTCGATCATCACCGCGTGACAGACCCCGACGAAGTCGTCGGACAGACCGTAATCAGACAGGAACGTGACTATCGGTTGCGGCATGCCATCATCTTTGTATGTTCGCGAACGATCCCGGCGACGAGAGCTTCGAGGACGCGCTCCGCTCGATCGCCGCCGAGCTGGGCCAATACCTCGAGCGCTCGCTCGAAAACGTCGATGTCGATGACATCGCGGAGCGCATGGGTGTGGATCCAAGCACGGCCGGCGAGTGGGCCGAGAACGCCGGCGGATGGATCCGCTCCCTCACATCGGGCCTCGGCGAGGAGATCGCGCGCCGCACAAAGGGCGCAGCGCCACGGCCAGGGTCGTGGCCAGGGCCGGGGTCAGTTCCCGGGCGAGGCGTGGTGCCCGCCGATCCGCTGCGCACAGCCGGGCCACATCCACTCGATCAGCCAACCGACGAGCAGGGTCTCGCGCTCGCGGCGCTCGATTCCGGCCGGTGGACCATCGAGCCGGGTACCGACGCGCTCGCGGCGAGAGGTGAGGGTCCGGGACCGAACGACGCGCTCGGGATCGTCCGCGAGTTGCGTGTGCGTGACTGGATCGCCGCCGACGGGAAGCTCACGCTGACCGGACACCGTGCGCTCAGTCGCTGGCTCGACGCCACGTCCAGCTAACTAAGTGTCCTGCTCACGGAGGTTGTGAACGCGGCTGATGGGCGGCCGGTCCCCGATGCCTGAGTGGGGTCTGGTGTGGTTGTAGTGGGTGAGCCAGTGTGGCAGCGCTTGGTTGCGGTGGTGGCTTGAGCGGTAGGTCATGCCGT
>DATBYI010000510.1:0-3181 GCA_036513815.1 Solirubrobacteraceae bacterium | reverse complement strand
GCTCCACGCACCGTGGGGGCTGCGCTTCCCTCCCGCCGGCGCAATCGGCGTGCAGGTGATCCTCAAGGGCGGCGCCTGGCTGACGGGGCCGGGCGGGGGCGATCCGATCCCGCTCGGCGCGGGAGACATCGCGCTGATCCGTCGCCACGCTCCCCACGCGCTCGCCGACGATCCGGCGACGCCGCTGTGGGACGTCGACTACACGGCCCATGTGCCCGCCGAGCACTGGCCGGCCGACGGCAGCGCGCTCGATCCCGCGACGGGCGGCACCGTCCTGCTCGGCGGCACTTATGCCCTCGGGGGGGCCCGACCGCACCCGCTGTTCGCCGATCTGCCCGACGTCGTCCACCTCCCCGCTCGCGTCGGCGTCTCCTCAGAGGTGCGCACCGTCGTCGATCTCCTCGGCGTCGAGCTCGACCGGGATCTGCCCGGCACGAGCGCCGCTACCCCGGCGTTGCTCGATCTGCTGTTGCTCTACGCCCTGCGCGCCTGGTTCGAGGCGCCGCAGGCTCCGAGCGGCTGGGCCCGGGCCAGCCGCGACCCCGAGCTGAGCGTCGCCCTGCGGCTCATCCACGATCAGCCGCAGCACCCCTGGACCGTCGCCGAACTAGCCGCCCGCTGCAACCTGTCTCGGGCCGCCTTCGCCCGCCGCTTCAACGACCTCACCGGCCAGCCGCCGCTGGCTCACCTCACGTGGTGGCGGATGACGCTCGCGGCCCAGCTCCTGCGGGGCAGCGACTACCCGCTGAGCGCGATCGCGCAGGAGGTCGGCTACGGCAACGAGTACGCGTTCTCCAAGGCGTTCCGGCGGGAGCTGGGGGTGGCGCCGTCCCGTTACCGCGCGCAGGCGTCGAGCTAGGCCGGACCGTTCTTGCTCATGAGGGGCGGCGTGTGAGCTTTCCCACGAGCAGGTGGACGGACCGTTCGAGGTCGTCGATGGTTGCTTGCTCGACGGAGGCGATTCCGAGCTTGCGGTTGATCCAGGCGTTGACCTCGCGGTGGGTGCTCCCGTCGCGACGGCTGAGTTCGGCGACGAGCCGGTGCCGCTCGTTTCGCAGCCCGGCCCGGCGCTCGAACGCGGGCACGCGCTCGGGCGGCGCCTCGTGATCGGGGCTCGTCGGTCGTGGCGGAGCCGTCGGTTGGGGCAGAGCGGCGGGCGACGCGGGCGGTCCGAAGAGGGTCATCTGCGGGGCCACGTCCGCGCTGAGCGGCTCGAACATGAGCGCCTCTCCGCGCTCGGTCTGCAGCCGTTCGGGCCGGTCAAAGTCGCCCTCGTACTCGTCCTCGGGCCGTCGTAACGCGTGCCGGAGTTCTTCCTGCACCGTCGCGGCGTGTCCGCGCAGAACAGGGTCTGCCGGGATGTAGAGCCAGCTGGGCTCGACTGGGCCCTGTCCGATAGTGCGCACGAAGCGCCCGACGATCTGCCGGAAGACGAGCGGGGTCTTGGCTGCCGTCGCGTACACCCCGACACGCAGGCGCGGGATATCGACCCCCTCGCTGACCATGTTCACGGCGACGATCCAGGGGTCGCGCGCATGGGTGAACGCGGCCAGCTTCTCGGCCGCCCGGGCCTCGGTGTGCAGCACGACCAACGCCCGCTGCCCGGTCTCTTGCCGCAGCAGAGCGGCGATCCGACGAGCGTGGGTTGAGTCCGCGGCGATCACGAGGCCGCCGGCGTCCCGGTGCCCGGCCTTCCGCAACGTCTGGAGCTTGACGTCCGCTTCGCGCAAGATCCGCGCCAGGCCGTCGGGAAGCTCGGCTGAGATCGCCGTTCGATAGCGGCGGCTGGCCTCGCGCGCGCTCAACACGGTCTCAAAGCTCGACTCGATCACATCGTCGCCGCTGCGCCACGAGAGCGTCCCGTCGTAGGCGACGAAACAGACCGGCCGGCAGATCCCGTCCTGCACGGCGTCCGCGTAGGTGTAGGAGACGTCCGGCTCAGCCAGCCCCTGACGGTCGTAGCGGACACCGGGGATCGGCGTGGCGTCGGAGCGAAATGGGGTCCCGGACAACAACAGCCACCGCTCGCACGCGCCACATGCCTTCGCAAACGCCTCGCCCCACGCGAGCTCCTCGCCCAAGTGGTGCGCCTCGTCGGCGATCACCAGCGTCCTGTCTCGCATCGCACGCTGCCACCGTCCCGCGGACTGGGCGATTCGCGCATAGGTGACCGCCACGCCATGAAAGCCCCGGGGCGGGCGGGGCGAGGAGGCGTCCGCCGCCAGCTCGACACCCAGCTGGCTCGCGGCCCGCGCCCACTGGCGGGTCAGCGGTCCGGTCGGGCAAGCGACCAGCACGGACGTGGCCGCCCCGGAGTCCAGCTGCCGTCGAGCCAGCTCCAGGGCCGGACGGGTCTTGCCCGCCCCGGGCGCCGCCGAGAGCAAGAACGGACCGCGCTCCCACGTGTCCATCGCGCCCAGCGCGCGTGTCTGCCACGAGCGCAAAGTCGGCGTGGTCTGCAGATCGGGCCGGGGCACGGGTCGGACATAGTGACCAGCCGCCCGGACAAAATCGGCGACCGGCCGACGAAGCCCTAGAGGTGCGCGAGGCTCAGGTGGAGGCTCGCTCCGAGCAGGACGAGCGGCCACAGCGCGGTGGCGACCACCGCAGACAGCACCTGGGAGAAGCTGCCCAGGCTGGCGTAGTAGCTGTGCTGGGAGGCGACGATTACGCCGATCACGACATACACGATCGAGGCCAGGCGCGGCATCACAGAGGGTTCGCCGGTCGCCCCAGGCCTCCTGCCCGCTCCCGAGGCTGTCGCAGAAATGAAAACGATTGTGAGCTGGTCACAAGGGCCGGCCGCGGGAGCCTCGCCGACGCTGCCGAATCACCGAGACTGGATGAGAAACCTACCCTCTGAGGACGGTTTCTCGACCAGGCTCCGGGTGGCGGCTTGGGCCCTTGTGAGGTGCCTACAAAGAAGCGCAGCCGGTACGTTGCGGGTCGGCTGGGGGCGCGGCAACGAGGATCAGTCCTCGTCGAACGCGGTCGCTTCGCCCACCGCCCGCCAGGCCTCGAGCTCGTCGGAGATCGCGTGGAGGTGTTGCTCGATGCCCTCGATCGCGTCCGCCCCGAGGGCGAGCCGGAGCGGTGGCTCATCGGCGTCCAGGGCGGCGAGGATCGCTTCGGCGGCCTTCGCCGGGTCGCCCGCCTGGAAGCCATCGCCGTCGCGGACATA
>DATBYI010000509.1:0-8526 GCA_036513815.1 Solirubrobacteraceae bacterium | reverse complement strand
GTGACGCCGAAGTCACGCTGGCGGCGCAGGCCGCGGAGCTCGAGCGCGGTCTCGCCCGGGAGCGAGAGCGGGCACAGGAGCTCGAACGGATGCTCACGTTGGTCAGGGAGCGCCTAGGCGACGACGCCGAAGCGGCTCGGGTCGAGGTCCAGCGTGCTCGCACCGACGCGGAAGCCGCTCGGACCGAGGTCGAGCGGGCGCGTGCGGACGCCGACGCGGCCCGCGTCGATCTCGAGAAGGCGCGAGCCGACGTCGATGCGATGCGCACCGCTGCCGCGGGCCAGCGCGAGTCGGCCGCGCAGGCGACCGCGGCGCTCGAACGCGAGGTCAAGCAGGCACGCGACGAGCTCGCGGCGCTCGAGCGCCAGCACGGTGCGGACGACTCGACCGCGCAGCTGCGGGCGGCCGAGAAGGCGCGTTTGGCGGCCGAGGCGGCGCTGGCGGCCGCCGTGAGCGAACGGGATGCCGCGTTGAAGCAGCGTGCAGCGCTCGCCGGCGAGCTCGAGCACGAGCGCACACAGGTGGGGACGCTGCGCGACAGCTCCGCCTCGGCGGAAGAGAGGATCCGGGATCTGGTCGCCGGGATGGAGCGGGAACGTATCCGCGCCGAGGGGCTCGAGCAGGCCCAGACCCGGGCAAGGGAGCTGGAGGCTGAGCTTCGCGCCGCCGGCATGCGGGCCGACAAGGCCGAGGTCGAGCTGGCAATCGCGGTCGGCCGAGCCGACAAGGCCGAGAACGAGCTCCATACGGCGGTGGCGCGAGCCGACCAGGCCCGGGGCGAAGGCGACGGTGCCCGGCCCGCCGAGCAGCTACTCGCGGCCGAGCAGGCGCGGGCTGCCGCCGAGGCGGCGATAGCCGACGCGATCATCGAACGCGATGCGGCGCTGAAGGCTCGCGTGGTTCTCGAGAGCGAGCTCGAGCAGGAACGCCGGCAGGTCGTTGTCTTGCGCGAGAGCGGCGCGGCGGCGGAGGAGCGGATCCGGGATCTCGCCGCCGGCATGGAGCGCGAGCGGGTTCGGGCGGAGGGGCTCGAACACGTGCAGGCGCGGGCCCATGAGCTCGAGGACGAGGTTCGGATGTCAACGAGGCGGGCGGACAAGGCCGAGATCGAGGTCGAGCAGTGGCAGGCCCGCGTGCGGCAGGCCGAGTCGCAGGTCGAACGTGGACGAGCGAGGCTCGAGGAGCTCGAGGCTGAGGCGAAGGTTGCTCGTGACCGCATGGAAGACATGGGGCGTCAGCTGGAGGTGGGCCAGGGGCGCTTCGGTGCGTTGGAAGCCGAGGTCAAGGTCGGCCGCGCCATGATCGACGAGCTCGAGGGTCAGCTCGTCGCGGGTCGCTCCCGGATCGATGAGCTCGAAAACGAGGTCGAGCGCATCCCCGAGCTCGAGGCTGAGCTCGCGGCGGGTCGGGACCGGATCGATGAGCTCGAGTCTGAGATCGAGCAGGCGCAGACCCGCGTTGCCGAGCTGGAGGCAGAGCTCGAGAAGCGGCGCACGAAGATCGACGAAATCGAGGAAGCGGCGGCACCGGTCGCGCCGGACGCGCCGGACGCGGAGCTCGCGGGCGATGAGTCATCGGCCTTCGAGGCGACCGAGCTGGCCACGCTCGAGGCCGTTGATCAGGTCACCCACACGGCCACGGGTGGCGTGAGCTGGCAGGCCACGGCCAAGCGGACGCTTTCGGCGTCGCTGGCTCGTGAGTCGGTGTGGCGTAACGTCCTGAAGGAGACCGTCCAGGTCCTTGGTTCCGAAGGCGGATGGGACACGGTGACCGCGTGGCTGCCCGACGACTCGAACTCCCTCGGGTGCGCTGCGATCTGGACCGCGCACCGAGGCCTCGATCGGTTGGAGGCGCTCACGTTGGACGTCCCGATCAAGCGCGACGGTTCGCTGCTCGACCAGGCGCTCCAGGCGCCGCACCTGACGTGGCTCACCGACCTCGACACGGTCGACGATGAGCGGCTCCAGACCGCGGCCGCGCACGGCATGAGTTCGGCGCTTCTGCTCCCGGTCCGCACCGGAAACACCACGATCGGACTGCTCGAGCTCCTCACCCACGACACGATCGAGCCCGACGCGCAGATCGCGCTGTCGCTCGAGGCCTCAGCGCTCCAGCTGGGGCGGTTCGGGCACCTGCTGAGCCTCGGCGGCAAATAGCCCGCAATACAGGTCGTCCGAGGCGTATGCGAACATGTGTTCGTGCGCTGGAGCAACCTCGAGAACGACCTAGAGGAGCGGGCCCGTCTCCCCGGCTACCGCGACGAGGCCGTCGTGCGCCATTTCGACGCGCCCGAGGCGATCGAGACCCGGTTCTACGAGGTGCGGGCCAAGTCGATCCTCAACCACGTCCCGCCCGCGTCGCGGATGCCGTTCAAGTGGACGATCAACCCCTTCCGCGGCTGCAGTCACGCCTGCAAATTTTGCTTCGCCCGGCCTACGCACACCTATCTGGACTTCAACGCCGGCCGGGACTTCGAGCGGGAGATCGTCGTCAAGGTCAACGCGCCGGAGCTGCTGCGGGCGGAGCTGGCGCGGCCGTCTTGGAAGGGCGAGCATGTGGCGCTCGGCACTAACACCGACCCGTATCAGTGGGTCGAGGGTCGCTACAAGCTGATGGAGGGGATCTGGGAGGCGATGCGCGATGCCGCCAACCCGTGTTCGATCCTGACGAAGTCCCCGCTCCTCTTGAGGGATCTGAAGCTTATGCAGGAGATCAACGAGCGGACGGAGTTCAGCGCCGCGCTCTCGGTGCCCACGGTCGACGAGAAGGCGTGGCGCGCGACCGAACCGCACACGCCTAGCCCGCGGGCGCGACTCGAGGCGGTGGCGGAGCTGACGCGGGCCGGGATCCGGACCGGGGTGCTCGTGGCGCCCCTGATGCCCGGGATCAACGACGCCCCCGAGCAGGTGGCGCCGATCCTCGAGATGGCCTCGGAGGCCGGCGCGGCGTACGTGACCCCGATTGCGCTGCACCTTCGCGGCGAGGTGAAAGGACTCTTCTTCGATTGGCTGAAGGACAATCGTCCCGACCTGCTGCCCCTGTACGAGCGGCTCTACCGGCGAGGCGCCTATGCTCCTCCTGACGAGCGGCGCCGGCTCGAGCAGCTCGTCAAGGGACCTGAGCGAATGGCCGAGGAGTTCTTGCGCGGGCGGACCGGACAGTCGATGGCCGACTCTCCCGAACGGACGGGACATCGCGCCGCGGGCCGAGCGAACGGCCGCGCGAACGGTCGGGCCGCCGGAACGCCGCGGGAACCGTCCGAGAAGGCGCTGGACCGCGGCCCAGACCCGGCGCGACGGATTCCGCAACAGGGGCGCCTATTCTGAGTCGAGGTGAAACCCCTTCCGGCCGCCGGTGATAGGTAAGGGTGAGGAACTCAATGTCAGCGGACGAACCAAAGCAACCATCGAGGCGAGAGCGTTTCCGGCCTTCGCGGCCAGATTTCCGCTTCGACCAGATGTTCGAGACGCACAGCGATGCGTGGGAGCGGGTCGGGCTGGCGGTCGACATCGACCGCCGCACGTTCCAGCGCGCGCGGCGCCGCCTGGCGGTCCTGCTGCCGCTCGCGATCGCACTGATCGTCGTCTACGACAACTACCAGAGCTGGTTCCCGCTCGGCAACATCCCGTTTACCGACCACGGCTGGAAGCACAGCAGCTGGACGACGGTGATCACGATCGTTGCGGTCCTGGCCCTGCTCGCAGTCGGCTGGGCGGTGGCGCGAGAGGTCGGGAAGGCCATCGGTCCCACGTTGTTCAAGCGGATGGATCCGTCGACGGCGGGGACGGTTGGGTTCGTGGTCCGACTTGTAACGCTTGGCATCACCTTGCTCGTCGCGCTGGACCTCGCCGGCGCGAGCGCGAGCTCGATCGTGGCCGGGAGCGCGTTCACCGCCGTCATCGTCGGTCTCGCCGCGCAGCAGACGCTCGGCAACGTCTTCGCGGGCATGGTGCTCCTGAGCGCACGGCCGTTCCGTGTCGGCGAGCGCGTACGACTCCAGGCCGGTGCGGTGGGCGGCCAGATCGAGGGCGTGGTCAGTTCGCTCGGTCTGCTCTACACGACGCTCGCGCGCGGCGCGGATCGCGTACAGGTGCCCAACAACGTGGTCCTGGCGGCGGCCGTCATGCCGCTGCGAGAGCCGAGCCCGGTCGACGTGCGAGTCCGGCTGACCACGGGCATTCGCCTGTCCCAGGTGCAGGCCATCCTCGACGACCGCATCACCACTCCAACGGTGCGCTCGCCAGCCGTGCTACTCGAGCAGATCGACGGCGACGAGCTCGTCGTGCGGGTTCAGGCCACCCCGGATCAGCCAGACGATGGCGCGCAGCTGGCCGACGAAATCATCGAAGCGCTGTCGTCGGTGACCGGGGAGCACCCGATCTCCGCGGAAGACGCCCCGGGCTCGAGCGACGGCGCGGAGCGTGATCCGCTCCAGCCCCCGCACACCGGGACGCGCCAGCAGGCGAGCGCGGGCACGAGTCGGAACTAAGCCGGGCAGTTCTCGCTGGACAGGGCAGTTCTCGCCGGGCACCGCTCGGAGGCGACCCGGGTTTGCCGTCACGCTCGGGCGCCCTCGTTCGCTCTTCCGCTACTCCCGGGCGCCCTGTTCGCGCTTCCGCTACTCCCGGGCGCGCGCAGGCGTCCGGACTAGCTCGCGAGCCGCGTTGGCGATCGCCTCGGCGTCGATGCCGGCCTCGTGGATCAGTTCCGTCGGCGTGCCCGAGCCCGGCATGATCTCGACCGCGAGCTTGCGCACGCGCACATACTCGACCTCGGCCAGCGCCCCGAGCACCGCGTCGCCGAGGCCGCCCTCGGGCCAGTGGTCCTCGACGGTGACGATCGCGCCCGTGTCCTCGGCAGCCTGACGAAGCGTGTCCGCGTCGACCGGCTTCACCGAATAGAGGTCGATCACCCGGGCCGGGATGCCGTCTTCGCTCAGGGCGTCGGCGGCCTTGATCGCCTCGTGCAGCGTGACCCCGGCGCCGACAAGGGTGACCTGATCCTCGTCGGATGAGCGCAGGACGTGGCACCCGCCGATCTCGAACTCCTCGTCAGGTCCGTAAAGCGTCGGGCTCGCGCCCCGGGTCGTGCGCATGTACGCGATGCCCGGATGGTCGGCCATCAGCCGAACGAGCGCCGCCGTCTGATTCGGATCGGAGGGGTACAGGACGATGCTCGAGTGGACGGCTCGCAACGAGGCGAGGTCCTCGAGCGCCATCTGCGAGGGACCGTCCTCGCCGATCGAGACGCCGGCGTGCGATCCGACCAGGCACATCTTCGCCCGGCTGATCGCGGCCATCCGCACGAAGTCGTACGCCCGGGACAGGAACGCCGCGAAGGTCGAGGCGAACGGCCGGTAACCGCGCACCTGCATGCCGACCGTCGCGGCCATCAGCTGCTGCTCGGCGATGAACATCTCGAAGTAGCGCTCCGGATGGGCTTCGGCGAACAGGTCGGAAAACGTCGAGTTCGAGACCTCGCCGTCGAGCGCGACCACGTCGCCGCGCTCGGAGCCGAGCGCGGCCAACGCCTCGCCATACGCCCTGCGGGTGGCGACCTCGTCGTCCGGGCCCCACTGCGGCCACGGCACCTTGTGGTCCGGCTCGAAGACGCGAGGCTTGGCGTCCCCCTCCGGCTTGTGGACGTTGACGGTCAGGTGACGCTCGCCGCCGAGCTCCTCGATCGCCTTCTTCGGATCCGAGAGCGGCTTGCCGTGCTTGCCCAGCTTGTCCTCGACCTCGCTGGCGCCCTTGCCCTTGATCGTGTGGGCCACGATCACGGTCGGTCGATCGTGCGCCTCGGCGGCCTCGGTGAGCGCGTCGTCGATGGCACCGACGTCGTGCCCGTCGATCTCGATCGCGTGCCAGCCGTTCGCCACCGCGCGTTTGGCGTAGGAGTCGAGATCCCAGCCGTGCATGGTCTCACGCGTCTGACCGAGGCGGTTTACGTCGATGATCGCGGTCAGGTTGTCCAGGCCGATCCAGCCGGCGTGCTCGAACGCCTCCCAGATCGATCCCTCGGCCATCTCGCTGTCACCGCACAGGACCCATACGTGGTACGGCATCTGCTCGAGGCGCTTGGCGGCCACCGCGATGCCTACGCCGATGGGCAGCCCCTGGCCGAGCGAGCCGGTGGCGACGTCGACCCACGGCAGGACCGGCGTGGGGTGGCCCTCGAGCCGGCTGTGGAGCCGGCGGAAGGTCAGCAGCTCGTCGTCGGTGATCGCGCCGGCGGCCTTCAGCATGCTGTAGTACAGCGGCGAGGCGTGTCCCTTGGAGAAGATCAGGTGGTCGTTGCGAGGGTCCTCGGGGTGGTCGAAGTCGTAGTGCAGGTGGTTGGCCAGGAGTACGGCCATCAGGTCGGCAGCCGACATCGAGGACGTCGGGTGACCCGACCCGGCGGCGTCGCTGGACCTGATTGAGTCGACGCGGAGTTGCTGGCCGAGCTCGCGGAGAAAGTTGGCGTCATCCATGCCTCGATCGTACCCCTCGTTCGGGGCCTGGAACAGTCCCGGGGAAAGAGTGGGCCGAGGGAAAGAGTCGGGTCAGGGACGGGAGCGGGCGGGGGAAGGGCCGGGCGCGGGAAGGGTCGGGCGAGGGAAGGGTCGAGCGACGGAAGGGTCGGGCGAGGACCTAGCGCCTGGCGTTCCGCTGGGCCGCCACGATCGTGGCCGCGAGCCGCTCACTCCCGAGACGCCGGCTGGCCGCCGCGCTGAACCCCGGCGCCACCGCGGCGAGCGCCGCGCCGAAACGCAGTCCGAGCGGCGCCACCTCCACCTCGGCCCGGTTCCGTTCGATCGCCGACACCGCCGCCCGGGCCACGTCCTGCGGCCGGCGCGTCCCGACCCAGGGCGGCAGCCTCGCGCCCGACTCGGCGAACATGCCGGCGTCGCGGATGAAGCCGGGCAGCACGACCGATACGCCGACGCCGGACGCACGTAGGTCCTGGCGCAGGGCGAGCGCGAAGCCACGCAGTCCGAACTTGGTCGCCGAGTAGACCGACGAGGCTGGTGTGGCGGCCTTCCCCTGGAGGGAGGAGACGAACACGATGTGGCCGCGGCCGCGCTTGACCATCCCGGGAGCGAGGCCGCGAGCGAGTGCGATCGGCGCTCTCAGATTGATCTCGAGCGCCTGGTCGATCTCGTCCTGGGTCAGCTCGACGAGCGACCCGCCGGCCGGGACGGCGGCGTTGCCGATCAGCACGTCCACCTGGCCGGACCGCTCGATCAGCCGCTCGACGTCTTCCCGGGAGGACAGGTCGCAGACGACGACGCGCGCGCCGAGCTCGGCCCCGAGCGCGTCGAGCACGTCGCCCCGGCGGCCGGTCAGGATCAGATCCCCGCCGCGCGAACGGACGGCGCGTGCGATCGCCGCTCCGATCCCGCCGGTCGCTCCCGTGACCAGCACGGTGCCCGACAGAAGGCTCATGAACGCTTCGGGAATACCGCCAGCGTGGCCGTGAAGCCGTGCAGGAAGCTCCGTCCGCCGACGGGTCCGATCTCCCCGGCGGCGAAGAATCCGGCCGCCGGCGCCCCGCTCAGCTCGTCTGCGACGGTCATCGCGTCGTGGTCGGGGATGCCGAACATCGAGCTGCCCCGACCGTTGCACGAGAACACGAGCGCGCCGGCGGGGCGCTCGCCGGCCAGCGCCCGGACCCGCAGCTTGAGCTCCTGGCGCAGATCCTCGTCGGCCGAGCGCGCGTCGCGGGCGTGGAGACGAACCACCTGGCCCGGCTCGACGTTCGCCCCGACCACGAGTGAACCCGAGTCGGGGTCGGCGCCGAGCACGCCACGGACGAGGAAGTCGCCCTGCTCGTATTCGGGCTTCCCGCCGTCGATCACGACGCCGATCAGCAGCCCGCCCCCGACGAGGCCGCGTTCGCGAGGCGAGAGCTCCGAGATGATCTGCTGAACGGTCTCGAGCGCCGGGCGGCTCGCGAGTTCGAGGATGACGTTGCCCTCGGCGGCGGTGATCGTGATCTCTCGCCCGAGCGGTGCGGCGCCCTGCGAGACGCAAGGCAGCAACTCGACTCCTTCGAGATTGACCCCAACGGCGCCGCTCTCGTACACGCGGTCGCCGAGGAAGAGCGCCCCGCCGGAGGACGTGCGCGCGCTCGAAATCCCGCCCAGGACGGGCACGGCCGGCGCATCCCGGCCGAGGAGCTCGAGTGCCGCCTCCGTCGGGAACGAGTAGGGATCGGCCAGGAGCAGGACGCCGCTCGATCCCTCGAGGCTTGGCAACCCGATGAGTTGGGCCGTCGCCTCCTCGTCGTCGAAGGCCGCCTCGAGCGGCGCCTCGTCGGCGAGCTCGGCGTGAAACGGCGTTGCGGAGCCTCCGTCGCCGAAGGCGGCTGCCCACACCGCCACCGCGGTGCCGCTCTCGAGCTCGCGGCCACGACCGAGCACGCCGCCCGCGCCGCAGCCGACGAGCACGCGGGGGGACAACTCGCCGTGGATGCCCTCGAGTGTCGCTTCGGGCGCGATCAGGTGCGACCCGCTGACGAAGACCACCGCGAGGTCGGCGGGTG
>DATBYI010000508.1:0-3947 GCA_036513815.1 Solirubrobacteraceae bacterium | reverse complement strand
ACGGAGCCGATCGCACGCCACGAGTCGTGCTGAAGCTGCCAACGTGGGAGGACTACGTCAGCGTCGCCTTGGATGAGGTCATCGGCATGGGATTGGACTCCGTCCACGTTCGCCGCCGCGTCTACCGCTTACTCGAGGATCTGCTTGCGGCCGCGCCCCCGGAGCACCACGCCGCCGTCGAGGCTCGACTTGAATCCGTGGCGACACGTTTCGGACCGCGGGCCAGCCCTGGCCCGCGTCCGGGTCAAGCGTGATCGGCCTTGCCGATGCCCGGGTTCGGCTGGACCGGTGGCAGCGGCGCTGGGCACCGGCCGCTTTCGTCATCGCGGTCGTCAAGAAGTTCGTGGACGACCGGGGACCTAACCTCGGGGTTCAGATCGCGTACTGGGGCTTCTTCTCCGTCTTCTCACTGCTGCTCGCGTTCGTGGCCATCCTGGGCTTCGTATTCCACGGCGACCCCTCGTTCCAGAAGGATGTGCAGGAGTCCGCGCTGGAGCAGATGCCGGTGATCGGACCGCAGATCAGCGGCAGCGTGGGTTCCCTCACCGGCAGCGGGGTCGCTCTGGCAATCGGGATCATCGCGGCGTTGTGGAGCGGGCTAGGGGCGACTCTGGCGCTTGGGGATGCGCTCGACCGCGTCTGGACGGTGCCGCGCGTCGAGCGGTTCGGGTTTGTCAGCTCACGAGCGCGCGGCCTCCTCGTGCTGGTATCGGTGGGGAGCCTGATCGTGGGCTCGACGGCGCTCGTAGGCCTGGCCACCCAATCGCAAGTGGAGCCCCAGGTAGCAGAGGTCGTGAGCGTTGTGACGGCGACGGGCGTCGACCTTCTCCTCTTCATCGCGTGCTTCCGGCTACTGACGTCGGAACCCGTCACGACCCGCTGCGTGCTGCCGGGCGCCGTCGTCGCGACGATCGGCTGGCTCGGACTGCAGGCGATCGGTGGTGTCTACGTATCGCAGATCGTGAGGGGTGCCAGCGAGACGTACGGAGGGTTTGCCGTCGTCGTGGGCCTGCTCTCATGGCTGTACCTGGGGGCGCAACTCACCTTGATCGCTGCCGAGATCAACGTTGTTCGTGCCCGTCGACTATGGCCACGCTCGATCGCCGGAAGCCTACGGACGGCCGATCGGCGAGCACTCGCAGACGCGGCCGAGGCGGAGCGATGCGATCGGCGAGAGCACATCGAGGTGACCTTCGAGGCACCGATCGGAACTCCGCAGGTCGTCGCGGTCGACCACTCGGAAAACGACACCGCCGATTGACGTGTCCCTCGCCCGGTTCGTCACCCCGGGGCGGCGAGTCAGTGTGGGGGCCCCTGGGCGGCGGGTGAGTGTGCGGGCCCCCTGGGCGGACACATGCCGGCGCCATTGCGCCGGCAGCCTACGCCCCCGAGCATGGGGTCCCGGATGACGAAGTCAGGTGACACAGGCACGAGAATGATCTCGACGCGCCGCACAGTGCTCGTCCTCGTGGCCTTGGCGCTCGGGATCGCCACCGCACTGCTGGGCGGATGCGGTTCCGGCACCACGAGCGGAGCCGTTTCGAGCGTCGCGAAAGAGGCGACGAAGGCGATCTCAAGCGCCACGGCACAGGTAAAGAGCACGACCGCGGCGGCAAAATCGGACACCGCGACCACGCCCGCCGAGACGCAGACCGTCACAGCGACGTCGACGACGCCGGCCGGAACGGCATCGGTCACGAACTCGAAGTCCGTCAAGATTGATGCCACTCAGACCACGCCGACGACCTCGGAGTCTGGGGGCGGCGGCATACCCTGGTGGGGCTGGGTCCTCATCGGCATCGGCGTAGCCGGCGTGATGGTCGCGATCTTCGTCACGGGCCGGCGCCACGGAGCGACCAGAAGCGACGCTCACCTGGGAGCGGACAACGGTGCCGGGGGAGCATCCGCGACAAGCGCGCTGCCACCATCTGCCGCCGGCACCCAAACTCCGCCACCCGCGAACGCTGCGCCGGCCGAGGGCGAGTAGCCCGGATCCCTCGCCTCACACCCCGGCGCGGCGCGTGCGTCGCCGCGCCGTCGGTCGGCGTGCCTCATCCGATGCGGGTGATGTGGAGTCCTGGTCGTGTTGGGAGCATGATGCCCTTGCGTCTGAATGAGGAAGGCGATGATGGCGAGCACGACGGTGGCGAATGGAACCGTAGAGGCGAGGGCCTCGAATGTCGGTGGGGGGGCGATGAGGCTTTCGGTCGCCGAGCGGGTGGCGCGTGGCAAGGCGGCCCGGAAGGACGTGCCTCGCTCGAGTCACGCGGCCTTTGAGCCGTCCTCGAGTCGGCCGGACCCGCTCGAGTTATTGGAGCGCCAGGCCAGGACGCGCTTGCCGGAGCTCGTGCCGATTCGCTATGGCCGGATGCTCGTCTCGCCGTTCACCTTCTATCGCGGGGCGGCGATGATCATGGCGGGTGATTTGGCTGCGACGCCGCATTCGGGGATCACCGTGCAGTGTTGTGGGGATGCGCACCTGTCGAACTTCGGGGTGTTCGCGTCTCCCGAGCGACGACTTGTCTTCGATCTGAACGATTTCGACGAGACACTGCCCGGGCCATGGGAATGGGATGTCAAGCGTTTGGCTGCGAGCATGTTGATCGCGGCGATCAACAACGGTTACGCGGTCAGGGATCAGGAGCGGATCGTGCTCGCCACGGTTGGGGCCTATCGCGCGGCGATGGAGAGGTTTGCCGGCATGAAGCATCTCGACGTGTGGTACTCGCACGTAGATATCGAGGAGGTGGTCGGGGAGCTCGGCGCGCAGTTGCAGCCAAGGATCGCCAAGCGAACCAAGGAGGCGCTTGCCAAGGCTCGGACTCGTGACAGCATGTCGGCGTTTTCGAAGCTGACCGAGTGGGTTGACGGTCAGGTCAGGATCATCGACCAGGCGCCGCTGATCGTCCCGATCCAGCAGCTGGTCGCGGATGGCGCGCCGGAGCAGCTGTATGAGTCGTTGCGGGAGCTGTTGCGCGACTACGGACGTACGCTCGAGTACAACCGGCGGGTACTTTTGGAGCAGTTCGAGCTGGCCGACGTCGCGCTGAAGGTTGTGGGCGTCGGCAGCGTGGGGACGCGCGCGTGGATCGCGTTGCTGCTCGGCCGGGACGGCGAGGACGCGCTGTTTTTGCAGGTGAAGGAAGCCGAAGCGTCGGTGCTCGAGGAGTTCGCGGGCTCGAGCGAGTTTTCCAACCACGGCGAGCGCGTCGTCCACGGCCAGCGGTTGATGCAGGCCACCAGCGATATCTTCCTCGGCTGGCTGCGCCAGAACAACGGGCTAGACGGCAAGCCGCACGACTACTACGGCCGGCAGCTCAAGGACTGGAAGGGCTCGGCGGAGGTGGAGCAGATGGTCCCCAAGGGGATGATGCTTTACGGCGATCTGTGCGGGCGGACGCTCGCCCGGGCGCACGCCCGCAGCGGCGACCGGATCGGAATTGCTGCCTACCTCGGCAGCGGCCCGAGCTTCGACAAGGCGATCCTCGAGTTTTCGAACGCCTACGCCGAACAGAACGAGCGCGATTACCACACGTTGCTCGCCGCGGTCGCGTCGGGCCAGATCGAAGTCCGGTCAGGCCTCTGAGCGCGCGCCTGAGGGTCGTCGTCGCGGCGGGCCTCGCCGACTGACGGAGTTCCGATGTCCGCCACCTCGACCCCACCCTCCGACCAGCAGCTTCGGCCCAAGAGAGACGCCGTGTCCGGGTTGGCGGGCGGTCGGGGGGTCATCGATCGGGCCGTGTACGGCACGATCGTCGTGACCTCCGTGCTGGTGGTCTACGACGGTTGGGCCAACCTGAAGGTGCTGGGCGCGGTCGCGGTGGTTCTTGGCCCGGTGGTCGCGATGGTCATCGGGCATACATTCGCCGCGAGCCTGGCGGCCTACGCCGAGCTCAAGCGTCGTTCTACCACGCGGGAACTGCTCAGGATCGTCAGATACGAATCGC
>DATBYI010000507.1:0-3482 GCA_036513815.1 Solirubrobacteraceae bacterium | reverse complement strand
GATGTCGAGCGTCTGCTCGCGGGCGAGCTCGTCTACACCGGCGCCCTGCGGACGAACGTCGCCGCGGTGGTCTCGCACGTGCCGGTCGGCGGCGAGTCGTGCCCGGTGTCGTCCGAGCTCTTCGCGATCAGTGCCGACGCGCACCTGCTGCTCGGCAGCCTCCGCGCCGAGCAGTGCACGTGCACGTTCCCCGACGATCGCGGCGCCTCGCCGTCCGAGGTGCACTCGCGGCT
Source organism: Solirubrobacteraceae bacterium (assembly GCA_036513815.1). Lineage (GTDB taxonomy): Bacteria > Actinomycetota > Thermoleophilia > Solirubrobacterales > Solirubrobacteraceae > Palsa-465. Next base: position 3,249 of record DATBYI010000507.1, on the reverse strand, counting down.
GGCTCGGGTGGTGTGCGCGGACCCCGAACAGCTCGCGGACGGCGACCTGGAGGCGATCGCCACCGCGGTGCAGGAGGCGCAGATCGCCTCGATTGCCGGCGCGCTCGGGCGCATCGCGGCGCGGGTGCCCGCGGGCGCCCCCGTGCTCGCCGTCGGCGTCGGCGCGTTCCTGGCCCGCGCCGCCGCGGAGCGCTGCGGGCTGACCGTGCACGTGGGTGCATCCTCGCCGCTCGCCGGGGAGGGGGGCGACGTCGCGGCCGCCGTCGCACTGTCGGTGCTCGGCCGTGAGTGACCGGCGCCCCCTCGTGGTCAAGATCGGTGGCGGGCTGCTTCGCGCCGAAGGCCTCGACGGACTACGGCGAGGATGCGCGGAGGCGCTCGAGCTCGCCCGCGAGCGTCCGGTGCTCGTGGTGCCGGGGGGAGGGCCGTTCGCCGACGCGGTGCGCGATCTCGACGCGCAGGTGGGCCTCGGCGATCACCTGGCCCACCTGCTGGCGTTGCGGGCGATGGATCAGCTCGGCGTGCTGGTGGCGCCGATGTTGCCGGCGGCCGCGCTTGTGAGGAGCCTGGTCGCGCCCGCCTCGCTGGGATTGCTGATGGCTGCGCCGGCGTTCGCGAACCGGCCCGAGATCCCGGAGTCCTGGGACGTGACGAGCGACTCGCTGGCCGTGCTCGCCGCCGGCGCGATCGGCGCCGACGAGGCAATCCTGCTCAAACCGGTTGACGGGGCCGGGGTCGACCCCTTCCTCCCGGAGGCGACGCGGCGGACCGGCGTTGCGGTCACCGTCCGCGCCCCGGGAGGCCCCGGGACTCGCTGAACTTTGGCGCTGGAGCTAACGCATACTTAGCCTCAGCGCCATCGGCCCTGAGCTCGGCGGCGGCGGCCGTCACGAGCGACGCGTCGAGCGATGCCGTGCGGTCGCCACCACGGCACACCGCGGAGCGCACGCCAACGATGTCGGCGGGTACTCGGCACAGATCGCCCAGCCGCAGCTGCCCGGCGACCGCGAACGAGCCCCCGGCCAAGCGCGTGCGCGCGATCAGGTCGGCCAGCTCGACCTCGGACAGGCACGCGTACAACCCGCGCCCGTCCTTGACGAACGTGTCCACCAAAGCGCCGGCGATTCCCGTCCGCTCGACCAGCGCCGGCAACCACTCGGGCGCGCCGACATCGGCGTAGGCGGCGGCGATGACCGCCACGTCCGAGCCGACGGCGTCTGCCACCGCAGACACGAGCGCCACCGCGCGGTCGAGATCGCTCACGCCCCGCAAGCCAACCTTGACGAAGTCCGCGCCGCACGCGCCGGCACCACGTGCGGCGAGCGCGGCGGTGTGGGGGAGGTCGGGCAAATCGCCGAGCGCGACGCTCACCGGGGCGACACCCCCGACGGCATCCACGACGTCGGAGAGGACCCGGGGGGAGGGCGCGCCGAGCGCACCCTCGCGCGGATCCTTCACGTCGACGATGTCCGCTCCGCCCGCGAGGGCGCCACGCGCCTCCTCGGCCGACACGACACTGACGAGCAGCTTCACGCCGCGGCCACCCCGGTGCCGCCCCGGCGCGCGACCCACGCGGCGCGGCGGTCGAAGTCGACGACGCGGACATCGGTGTCGGCGCCCGCCTCGGCGCGCAGGCGCTCAGCGACGTCGCCGGCGCGCTCGGGACCGTCGACGATCCCGTACACGGTTGGGCCCCACGAGCTCTGTCCCACCGCGCCCACCCCGAAGGCGAGCAGCGCCTCGACGAGCGGGGCCGCGCGCGGATGGAAGATCCCCCCTTGCTGGGGAGCGAACATCGAGCCGATCTCGCGCTGGATCTCGGTGAGCGCGTCGCCGAATTCGTCGAGGTCGGCCGCGAGCAGACCCGGCAGCAGGTCGGTCAGCAACAACCGCGACACCCGTGGCTCGATGGCGTGTCCCTCGGCCCCTAGCCGACCGAAAAATCTCTCCTCAGAATCCCCCGAGAGACCCTCGACCCCGAGGGGCAGCGCGAGCACGCACCGCCACCGTTCCGGCATCGGATGACGCGCGACCAGCGGGCTGATCGAGTCGCCCTGGCGCACGCCGGCCTCGACGACGAGCCCCGGGGCCGCGAAGGTCCAGGAGCCAACGCTCGAGCGCTCGCCGCGTCCGGTTGCCACGGCCAGGCGCTCGGGTCCCGCGGCGATCCCCGCCAGCTCGGAGACTCCGCGGGCGATCGACAGGCCGAGCTTCGTGCCCGAGCCGAGCCCGCTGTGCGCGGGGACGGCCTCGTACACGCTCACGTCGACGCCGTCGGCGAACCCGAATGCCGTGCGCGCCCGCCGGGCGAACTCCGCCGCGCGATCCGCCTGTAATCCCGAGGCGACCACCTGCTCGTCCGATCGAGGCTTGAGGCCGACGACGACCCGGGGATGCTCGACGCTCACGCCGAAGCCACCGTAGCGCCGGGCTCCGATTCCGGCCGGGTCGAGCATCCCGAAGTGCAGCCGCGCCGGCGCGGTGACGACGACCTCGCTCACGTTCTCGCTGCCACGTAACGTCGCACGTAGTCCATCGCGGCGCGCTCGCGTGATCCGGCCGTCTTGTCGACGAGCTCCTGCAGGCGGTCGAGCTCGGCCACGACGTGATCGACCCCCAGCCACTTCAGACGCGAGGCCAGGATCGACGCCTCGACGGCGGCGTGCCGCGCGCGGCACAGGCCGAGCGGCTCGCGCGCGCCGGTGCCGCCGGCGACGACTCGGGCGCGCACCCGGGAGCGGTTTGACGAGTCGGGCGCGATCTCGGTCACGACGACCTCGCGCCAGGCGTTGGCGTCCTCGATCACCGCGCCGGTGACGCGGCTGGCGGGACGCATCGGGGGACGCGGGTGTCCGAGCGCGGCCTCGACGAACAGGAGGACGTCGTCGGTGAGATGTACGACCGCCTCACCGTGAACGCGCAGGTTCCGTAGCGTGCGCGTGGCCTCGAACGGCCAAAACGCGAGCTCTTCGTCGCCCCAGCGCACTCCCATCGCCGCGCAGTTGACCACACCGTCTGACCCGGTGGTCGTCACCACGGTCTCGATCAGCGGCGGCCGCTCACTGAGACTGGAATTGTCGGCGGCGCCTGACGGCGGCGCCTCATCTATCGACAAGGCTGAAGAACTCCTGGCGGGTGCGCGCGTCGACTCGCAGCAGGCCTCGCACCGCCGAGGTGACCGTCCGGGCGCCCGGCTTGCGCACACCGCGGATGGTCATGCACATGTGCTCGGCACTGAGCACGACCCCG
>DATBYI010000506.1:0-2157 GCA_036513815.1 Solirubrobacteraceae bacterium | reverse complement strand
GCGCACCCCATCCCGATCTGGCTCGGTGGATCCTCCGAGGCGGCATACGATCGGGCCGCCCGTCTCGCCGATGGCTTCATCTTCATCGGCGGGGACATCGAGCGCACCATCAACGATTGGAATCGCCTACGCGATCGCGTCCGCGGCCTCGGCCGATCGGTGGCGGACTTCGGCGCGGAGTACGTCGTGCGTCCGCGGGGCGGTCCAGGCGACCTCGCGGCCGAAATGGGCGCCTGGCGCGACGCAGGAGGAACCCACTTCTCCGTGGTCACTATGGGCCTCGGTTTGGACTCGATCGACGGCCACATCGACTACCTCGCATCGGTCGCAAACGCGCTGACCCGGTCCTGACGGGTGCCAGCATCGTGTGCGGAATCGGTTCGCTCGAACTTGGGACACGGTCGCTCGGGATCATGCTGGTGGTCTTCGCGCTGGCCGCCTGCGGGGCAAGCCACCCGCACGCTCCCTCGCTCGGCGGCTCGACCACCGCGACGGACGTAGGGAGCGGCCAACTCGCGAGCGTGCTCTCGGCCTGTGAGCAGAACGGCGGGTCGTCTCTCCTGGCCGCGAGCGAAAACACCAACACTTCCTCGGTTTCGGACAGCTCCCCCGAGGTGTGCCGCTGCTGGACCACGTGGATGCTGAGGAACCTCAGCCCGGGTGATCAGGCCGCCGCAGTCGCCGCCGTCGAGATGTCCGCGTCATTCGAGTCCCTAGACGTCTCTTTGCTTGATCGGCTCACGAAATCTCTCCACGCTTGCGAGCGAGCGTGAAGCACTCCCCGGTTGGGATCAGCCAGACGCGCCGGTGCAGTCGGCGGCAGTGGCATAACCGTACCCAAGGACGCAATAGCTTTCTCTCGGCTGGTTGCTGACAGCGGGGTTGGACGATGGGCTGCTCAGCAGGCCTGCGGCGTAGTCGTACCAGAAGATGTGCTGGTTGATCCCACCAATGGTTCCGGGCCATTTCAGCAATTGCACCCAGTCATAGGCGGCGGATGTTAGATCGCTCTGCGGCCGCCGTCGGCTGCGACGGTGGTGCCGGTGATGTAGCTCGCCCGTGGGGAGGCCAGAAAGGCGATGACCTCGGCGATCTCCTCGGGTTGTGAGGCGCGGTGCATCGGCGTGGTCTCTCCCAGTGCGGTGATGAACTCGGCGCCCGAGGGCGTCGGGGTGTAGACGGGTCCGGGCGCGATCGCGTTTACTCGCACGGCGCTGGCGCTGTATTCCGCGGCCCAGGCGCGTGTCATCGCCTCTAGCGCCACCTTTGTCGCGCCGTATGCGGCGCCGCCGACGATCCCAACGCCGCCGGCCATGCTGCTGAGGCTAACGATGCTCCCCCGGCCGCGGGCGGCCATCCCGGGAGCCAGTGCTGCGACGAGGATGAAGGGCGCGCGGACGTTGCTGGCGAACATCCTGTCGAACGCGCTCACTTCGAATTCTGCGGTAGGCCCGAAGACCGAGATTCCCGCGTTGTTGATGAGGATGTCGACGTCGCCGACATCGTCGGCGAGGCGGTGCACCTCGGCGGTATCGCCAAGGTCCGCCGCGACGAAGCTCGCCGTACCGCCGGCCTCGATGATCTCGTTGACTGTTTCGGCGCCCCGGGCTGCATCGCGGCCGTGCACGATGACCTCCGCCCCCTCCTGCGCGAGCTTGAGCGCAACCGCGCGACCGATGCCAGAGGTGGCGCCGGTCACCAACGCGCGCTGTCCGTCCAGACTGTCGTTACTGCTCGTGGACATGGCTGCTCCTTCGTTTCGGGTACCAGAAGCGTGCCATCGGTCGACAGTCTTGGCTTTGGCGAGAGCTCTAGCGAGATGCCCTCTGCTCTGTAGGATCCGCTAAGACCATGGCGGCCCGTTCGGCGAATCCAACGCAGCCGCCGGCCCGACGCGATCACGACCGCGCGATGCGTCGCGTCGGTGAGGAACTCGGCGGCCGGTACACCGAGATCGGCCGGGCCGTCGCCATGCGGATCGTCGACGAGATCCCGGGATACAGGGGCGTCGCGCCGGAGGTAATCGCCGACCTCCGCGCCGGCGCAACGGCGACCGTGGAGCTACTCGCGCGAACGTTCGCTGATCGTTCGTCGGTCCGCCGGGAGGACCTCGGATTCCTGCGCGAACTGGCGGCCCGCCGGGTCCATCAAGGAGTC
>DATBYI010000505.1:0-3536 GCA_036513815.1 Solirubrobacteraceae bacterium | reverse complement strand
GAGCGCCTTCGCGCGCGCCGCCGGCGGTTGCGCGAGCGCGTTCGTCAGCGCCTTCTGCAGGACCGCGTCACCCTTCTTGATCAGCCCCTGCAGCGGCGTGATGTTCGGGTTGATCACCGCCCAGATGTCCTGGGTCAAGCCGGCCCTGAGACCGACCCGGCTCTCGGCCGAGCCGTTGAAGAACCGGCCGATCGGCCCCTGGGTCGGGTCCTGAGAGGGATACAGACCGTAGGAGGTGTGCAGCGTCGTCACGTGCTTGTTACCGCTGGTCACCGCGAGCACGGCCCCGAACGACAGCTTCTCCGCCGTGGCGCCCGCCGTCGCGCGCACGTAGCGGACCTTGTAGCCATGGATCATCACGCTCTGGCCCGGCCCAATCGTCGCTGTCCGCGAGTCCTGGAAGGAGGTCGATGCGGCCACGCCTATCAGCGCGAACGCGACCCCGGCGTGGACGATGTAGCCGCCGTAGCGGCGGCGGTTGCGGCGCACAAGCCGTCCCAGCGCGACCGGCGGCGACTCCGCCGTCATCGCCTGCCGTGCCCGGACGCCACGGTAGAACTCCTGCGCGACCGCCGCGATTACGAACGCGCCGGCGCCGAACATCAGCAGCGCGAACACGTGCGAGCCGATGCTGCCGAACGCCGCCAGGACGGCGAGCACGAGCAGGGCGACGATCGCCGGGAAGCTGAAGTTGCGCCGCAGCTTGGCGACCGTCACCCGGCGCCACGAGATGATCGGGCCGATCCCGGAAAGCAGCACGATGATGATCGCCAGCGGCACCACGAACGGCCTGAACGCCGGCGGTCCGACCGATACCTCGGTGCCGGTGATCGCCTCGGAGATCAGCGGGAAGAACGTGATCCAGAAGATCACCGCGGTCAGCGCGACCAGGACGAGGTTCTGAAACAGGAAGACGGCCTCTCTGGATATCAGCGAGTCCAGCCTTGCCTCGCTCTTGAGGCTGTCCTTGCGCAGGATCACGAGCCACAGCGATCCGATCACCATCACCGTGATCAGGGCGACGAACGAGATGTTCAACGTCGGATCAGAGACGAATGCGTGAATCGAGCTAAGGATCCCGGAGCGGACCAGGAACGTACCGACGATCGCGAGCGTGCCCGAGAGCAGGATCAGCGAGACGTTCCAGACCTTCAGCATCCCCCGTTTCTCCTGGATCATGATCGAGTGGATGAAGGCCGTGCAGACCAGCCACGGCATCAGCGCCGCGTTCTCGACCGGATCCCAGGCCCAGTAGCCGCCCCAGCCGAGCTCGGTGTAGGACCAGCGCGCCCCGAGCAGGATTCCGATTCCGAGGAACAGCCACGCCGCCAGCGCGAACCGGCGCGTGAGCGCGATCCACTCGGCTCCGAGCCGCCCCGTGATCAGCGCCCCGACCGCGAACGCGAACGGGACTGTGAGCAGCGTGTACCCCGAGTAGAGCATCGGGGGGTGGATCATCATGCTCGGGTGAAGGAGGAGCGGATCGAGGCCGGCACCCTCGGTCGGGGGGTTCGCGCTCGTCGCGAACGGGTTGGCCCAGAACGCCGCCAGCGACGTGAAGAAGGCGGCAAAGCCGAGCAGCACAGCGGTGGCGTAGGCGGTGATCTCCGGGACCCGCTTGCGAACCAGGAACAGGATCAGGCTCGACCACACCGAGAGCAGGAACACCCACAGGAGCAGCGATCCTTCCTGCGAGGACCACGCCGCGGCCAGTTTGTAGAAGGTGGGCGTGGTCGTCGAGGAGTGGCCGGCGACGACGTTGAACGAGAAGTCGTTGCGATAGAAGGCGTCCTCGAGGATCGCGAAGGCCAGCGTGGCCATCGCGGCGAGCGCGTAGACGGCGCGCCGCCCCGAGGTGACCCAGTCCTGCCGGCCGCGCCGGACGCCGTACACCGACGCGCCGATGCCGTAGAAGGCGACGCCGAGGCACATGATCAGCAGAGCCCGCCCAATCAGCGCCACGTCAGAGCCTCATTTCGCGAAACGACAAGCACAAGCATGAGTACGCCTACGACGCCGCGGCCGCCTGGTACTTCGACGGGCACTTGGTCGTGAGCGAGTTCTGCTGGCCGACGTAGCTCGAGCCTTGTTCCTTAACGGCGACCATCACGGCCCGGCCGGCGGCGAACGGATCCGGAATGACTCCGGTGTAGCGGACTGGGACCGCGACGTCCTTCTTGGGATCGCGGATCGAGAACATCAGCGTCGGGCCGTCGTGCCGGACCGACCCGACGAGGACGGTTCCGGCGAGCTCATAGGTCTGGCCCGGCTTGCCCTGGGTCAGCAGCTGGGAGGCCGTGAACTCCTTCGTGCCGGCGCTGAAGCTGACGTAGACGAGAGCTGCGGCCAGCACCACGGCGGCGGTCAGGGCAACGGTCAGCCGGATGGCGCGCTTGCGGCTGGGATCCACTGGCGCTGATTCTCCCATACGCGGACCTGCGATTCCCCCGCCGTTCACGCCCAGACGGGGTCTGCCGATTAACGTCGTATTAGAGAGGTGCTAGCCACCTTGTTAAACCGAGAAACCAATCACGCCTTTAAGCGTTTATAGATAGAGATGCTGGTCAGATCAAAGCAACGCGAACGAAGCAGCTCCTGGCGCCGGCGGGGTCATGTCGCCCGCGCCCCGGAGCATCCGGTTGGAGCCGAGCCCGAGGGATCGCCTCGCGAGCGCCGCCACGGCGGCCCGTCCGAGGATCGCGCCCTCTACAGCTGCGAGTGCGGGTACGCCTTTGAGGCACTCGTCACGACCTCGGTCGGCTGCCCCAACTGCGATCGCACGCAGGCCTGGTAGCTCCCCGCTAGCTACGAGCTATTCCGTCCGCCGTCTTCGAAGACGGAGGTTGGTGGCCTGACGGTCAGGGCACGACGGTCGGGGACACGAACCAGAGACGCGAGCCGACCGTGTTCGCGCCGCCCCAGGCGCTCACCCGGTCGACACGCGTCGCTGATCCGGTCCCAATGCGTGCCCCCGATACCGTTGGTCTTGCCGCGACCGATGGTTCCAGAGGGTCAGAACCAAAGTCAAATACGTTCCTGGGCGAGTGGTATAACGGGTGCTTATGGCAGCGGCTGACGCTACCGGCGCGAGAGGCGGATAGCTGAGCGACCTCGACCTCAGGCAGCTGCGGTACTTCGTGACCGTCGCGCAGGAGGGCCAGATGACCCGAGCCGCCCAGCGGCTCCAGCTCGCCCAGCCCGCATTGTCGCAGGCGATCGCGCGGCTCGAGGCGCAGGTCGGCGTCAGGCTGCTCGAGCGCCACCCCCGCGGCGTCACCGTGACCCGCGCCGGAGCGGCGTTCCTCGAGAAGGCCCAGGCCACGCTCGCCGCCGTCGAGGAAGCGGGCGCCACTGCGCGCTCCTGGGCCAGTCAGCAGGAGGGGTGGCTTCGTGCTGGGTTCGTCAGCATGACCCCGCCGATGCTGGCCGGCGACCTGTTCCCCAGCTTCAGCGCCGCGTATCCAGAGGTGACGATCGAGTGGCGCGAGCTTGGATATCCGAGGCAGAACGCGCGCACGTGGCTGGGGGACGCAGAT
>DATBYI010000504.1:0-3236 GCA_036513815.1 Solirubrobacteraceae bacterium | reverse complement strand
TACGCCTCGCCGATCACGCTCGGGATCATCATCGCCTACGTCGTCGGTAAGCCGATCGGCATCACCGGGGGGACGTGGCTCGTCACACGGCTCAGCCACGGCAAGGTCAGGGCGCCGGTCGGCTGGGCCTCGGTGCTGGGGGGCGGCGCGATCGCCGGGATCGGCTTTACGGTCTCGATCCTGATCTCGACGCTCGCCTTCCACGGCGTCGAGCTCGAGGAGGCCAAGCTCGGCGTGCTGACCGCGGCCGTGTGCGCCTGCGCCCTCACCTGGCTCGTGCTGCGCGCGACGAAACTGCTCCCAGAGCAGCTCAAGCTACGCGCGATCCTGGGCACGTCCCAGGCGCTCGTCGACCTCGCGGTTCCGGTTGACCCCGAGCGCGATCACATCCGGGGGCCCGCGGATGCCCCCGTCACGCTCGTCGAGTACGGCGACTTCGAATGTCCCTACTGCGGTCAGGCGGAGCCGATCGTCCGCGAGCTGCTGACCGACTTCGGCGACCTACGCTACGTGTGGCGCCACCTGCCACTCAACGATGTCCATCCGCACGCCCAGCTCGCCGCGGAGGCGTCCGAAGCCGCCGCCGCGCACGGCAAGTTCTGGGAGATGTCGGACGTGTTGCTCTCACACCAGGACGCCCTCACGGTCAGGGACCTGATGGGCTACGCCACGCAGCTCGGTCTCGACCAGGACCGCTTCCGGGAGGCCATGCGCAAGCAGAAGTACGCGCCCCGGATCGCCGAGGACCTCGAGTCGGCCGACATGAGCGGCGTGTCGGGTACCCCGACGTTCTTCATCAACGGCCGGCGGCATTACGGCGCGTACGACATCGCGACCCTGTCGTCCGAAGTCAAGGCGGCCCGCGCGCGCGCCGCGGTGGTCTCCTAAAAACCGGTCAAAAAGAGCGAAACGGTCAAAAAGTGGTTTGATGAAGCTCGCGAGGCGGTACAAATGGGAGTACGCCTCACAATCCGTCTCCGTTTAACCCCGACGCTGCGCCAACGCCGCGGTCGTCCGTGGCAAATATCGCCGGGTCGTGGACCCCGTCTCAGCTCTCCCGGGTCCTCGAGGAAGATGCCGATCTCGGCTACGCGATCGCCCCCGAAGAGCGCGGGGCAGCGGTTCAGCACTGCGTTGCGGACGTGACGATTCTTCCCCGCGGTGGCTGGGACCCCCAGCAGATGGACATGACGCCGTCCGGCATCGGGCTGCTCGTGCTTGGCGGGCTGCTACTCCGCCGCGTGGGCATCTACGGCGGCTTCGGCGCGGAGCTACTGGGCCAGGGCGACCTGCTCCGGCCATGGCAGGGCGAGGGGGTGGCCACCTCGCTGTCGCCGACGACTCATTGGCGCGTGCTCGAGCCGACGCGGATCGCAGTGCTCGACCGTCACGCCGCGACCCGGTTCGCGCGCTATCCGGAGTTGACCGGGCGGCTCGTGGCGCGGGCGATCGAGCGGGCGCGGAACCTCGGCACGATGACCGCCATCGTCCATCAGACGCGCATCGAAGTCCGCCTGCACATGCTGTTCTGGCATCTGGCCGACCGTTGGGGGCGGGTTCGCCCGGATGGGGTGCTCGTCCCCGTCCGGCTGACGCACGAGATGCTCGCCGAACTCGTGTCTGCGCGCCGGCCGACCGTCACCACGGGTCTCGCCGAGCTGGCGCGGAGAAATCTCGTTCACAGGGAAGGGGTTGGGTGGCTGCTGTCCGGCGAGCCGCCGGGCGAGCTGCTGCGGCTACCGCCCGCTGACCTTCCCGAGGACGCGCCGTGACAAGCTTCGCCCGGTGAACGTACTCATCTGGGGGAGCACCGAGCTCTCACCCGAGATGCGCCACGAGGTGCCGCTCTCGATCGGTGACCCCTTCCTATACCTCGAGGCGGCCGGGCGGCGTGCCGTCGTGACGAACACGCTCGAGGACGGCCGGCTGGCCCGCGAGGCACCAGAGCTCGAACGCCTGCTGGCCGACGAGCTCGGGCGCGACGAACTCCTCGACTCGGGTCTCTCGCGGTTCGAGATCGAGCGTGAGATCTGCCTGCGGGCGGCCCGCGCCCTGGGCATCCGGGAGGCGTTCGTTCCACCCGACTTCCCGGTCGGGATGGCCGACGGCCTGCGGGCCGCGGGGCTCCTGCTTACGCCGGCCGGGGCCATCTTCACCAAGCGCCGCCGGCACAAGACCGACGTGGAGATGGCGGGTATCCGGCGCGCGGCCAACGCCGCGATCGAGGCCATGCGCGACGCGGCGGGAGTGCTCAGGTCGGCTCAGATCCGCGATGGCGAGCTGTGGCATGACGGCGCGCGACTGACCTCCGAGGCGCTCCGCGCCCGCATCCGAGGGGTGTGTGGACGGGCCGGCGCGACCGCGCCCCCGGACATCATGGTGAAGGCGATGGGGCAGGAACCGAAGATCGGCCACGACCCTGGGGCGGGACCGCTGCCGGCCGACACGCCGATCCTGATCGACCTGTGGCCGCAGGATGAGGCGACAGGGTGCTGGGCGGACATGACCCGCACGTTTGTACGCGGCACGATCAGCGAGCAAGTGGCAACGGTCCACCAACTCGTCACCGACGCGCACGAAAGTGTCTGCGCGGCCGTGAGGCCGGGCGTACCGGGCGTCGAGCTCTACAACCTCGTGTGTGAGATGTTCGAGGCGGCGGGGCACCCAACCGGAAGGACGAAGCCTCCCGGGCAGCCGTTGCGCGAGGGCTTCTACGCCGGGCTCGGCCACGGCGTCGGCCTCCAGGTGCACGAGGCCCCGAGCCTCGGGCGGGCCGGTGCTCAGCCGCTGATCACCGGAGATGTGGTGGCGATCGAGCCGGGTCTCACGGTCCGCCGGGTCGGCGGGACTCGCGTCGAGGACCTCCTGATCGTGACCGAGGACGGGAGCGAGAACCTGACCGCTGCGGTCCCGTACGAGCTGACGCTCTGAGGTCTAATCGAATTGTCGGCGGCGCCTGACGCCGGCGCCTTGGGTCAGGGCCCGACCGGCCGCAGCACGTCTGCGCGCATTGGCTGCACGAAGCACCGCTCCCCGGGGCGCGCGCCGGGCTCGCCCAGCCGCGAGAACGCGTCGGCCAACTCGGCCTCGCGCGAGTCGAAGACCTCGGCCCGGGCCGGATCGACGCTCACGATCCGCTCGCGCAGGGCGGCGAGGTCGGCCAGGCATAACCGCACGTCGTAGTCCAACGTCGTGTCGCGGTTGAGGCCCACGTCTGAGGCACGACCGAGAGTAGC
>DATBYI010000503.1:0-2933 GCA_036513815.1 Solirubrobacteraceae bacterium | reverse complement strand
TCGCGCCGCCAGACCCCCAACGCCAGCGTCCCCGACCCGGGAGCGCGGGGTAACATCGCCGCCAAGGGCCGTTAGCTCAATTGGCAGAGCAGGGGACTCTTAATCCCAAGGTTGGAGGTTCGATTCCTCCACGGCCCATTTTTCAAAGCCCCGCGCCATCAGCGGGGTTTTCTCGTTCCCTCGTAGCCGGCCAGCGTCGTCCTACGGCACCAGGGACGGCTCGGTGCGAGGTGAGGAGCCGGGTTCGTCGGACACGGCCGTTCGTTCCTCCGTCTCGTCGTGGTGGCAATTGCCGATCGCATGTCGGGCCAGGGCGGTTATGGTCGTCGCCGTGCGGGCCTCGCATTCGCTCGGCAGGATCACCAGCGCGAGCAGCAAGCCCAGGCCGAAGACCCCGGCGGCCCACCAGAATGCCGTGGTGTCGCCATGGACCTGGGCGGCAGAAGCAAGGCCTTGGACGTGGGGATGGCTGGTTAGGTAGCTCGCGACGGCGGTGGCGTAGATCGTTGAGAGCAGCGACGTGCCGACCGAGCCGCCGATCTGCTGGGACGTGTTGACCATGGCGGAGGCGATGCCGGCTTCGTTTGGCGTTACCCGGAGCGTCGCGGCCGAGAAGGCCGGGGCGAAGATGCAGCCCATCCCAACGCCGGTGATGAGCAGGCCCGGCAGGACGGCGCTCCCGTAGCTCGAGGTGGGCGTCAGCTGGGCGAATAGCACCATCGCGATCGCGCCGAGCGCCATGCCGAGGAGCACCAGCGGTTTGACTCCCGTGTGTTGGATCACGCGCGTCTGGACGGTCGTTGAGGTGATGACCAGCACGACCGTCAGGGGCAGGAACGCCAGGCCAGTTTTGAGCGGCGAGAACCCAAGGGTCAGCTGCAGGAAGTAGGTGAGGAACAGAAACACCGCGAAGACGCCGGCCCCGGTCACGAAGAGCGCGGCGAACGACCCTCCGCGCGCTCGGTCCCACACGATGTGTAGGGGCATTAACGGGTGCTCGACGCGGCGCTCGATGAGAACGAACGAGGTCAGCAGCAGGGGGCCGGTGATGAGCGCGACGACGGTCGCCGTGGCTCCCCAGCCGTGCGTTTCGGCGTTGGAGAAGCCGAACACGAGCGCGAACAGTCCCAACGACCAGGTGAGTACGCCAGGAATGTCGATCCGGGCGCGGTCGGGGTCGCTGTGATTAACCAGCAGGCGCAACGCCACGAGCGTGGTGGGTAGCGCGATCACCAGATTGACGTAGAAGCACCACCGCCACGAGATCAGCTGCGTCAGCACCCCCCCGAGCAGCAGCCCAACTGCCCCGGCGCCCCCGGCAACCGCGCCAAAGATCCCGAACGCCCGCGGCCAGTCCTCGGTCCCCGCGAATGTGACCGTCAAAAGCGACAGCGCCGACGGGGCCAGTAGTGCCCCGAACACCCCCTGCGTCGCTCGCGCTGCGACGAGCAGGCCAAACGACTGCGCCAGCCCACCGACGGCCGAGGCCCCGGAGAATCCCAGCAACCCGGCGATCAGCGTCCACTTGCGGCCGAACAGATCACCCACCTTGCCGCCCACCAACAGCAAGCTGCCGAACGCCAGCGCGTACGCGGTGACGACCCACTGCCGACTGTCGTTAGAGAAATGCAACGCCCGCTGCGCGGAAGGCAACGCGACGGTCACGATGGTCGCGTCCAGCACCACCATCAGTTGCGCGATGCTCAGCAAGGCGAGAACCGCCCAACGATTGGGGTCACGAACGGTTTGAGTTGGCATGCCGCCTCGACTTTCGGTTGGCGATGTCGGCTTAGGCTCACACGCCATCCGGTGAGGGGGCATCGTCGGATTCAGACGATTTGGGTCTCGCTGCCCTTCAGCTATTTCGCGGATGTAGGCGACGTAGCGGTTGAGACGAGCCGCAGGTCGCGCGCGCGCCTGACGGCGGCAGAGCGACTGTGGGCACCGAGCTTGGAATAGATGTTGCGTATGTGCGCGTTGACCGTTGAGACGGAGACGTACAGCTCCCGCGCGATCTCGGACCGCGTCAGATTTGTCGGCAGATACCGCAGTACGCGCAGCTCGCTTGGGCTCAGCTCCTCCGGTGGCGACCGGAGCTTCTCCTCGGCGCCCGGCGCCGGTGCGCCTCGCAGCACCTCGACGATGTCCGCGAGGAGAGCGCCGTGAGCGGTTCGGCGACGCGGTACCGCGTCCAGCAGCTCCGCGGCTCCAGTCATCGCAAACGGGAAGATCAGGCGGTCTGGCTCGGCGGCCGCGAGCGCGGACTCGGCCGCGGCAGCGGCAGCTTTTCGATCCCCCAGGTGTAGGTGCGCGATACCAGCGAGGAGATGCGCCTCAACGAGCGTGAACGCGGGGCCAGTCGGAGGCGTGATGTCCGGAACGTCTCGAAGTACATCCACCGCGCCGGCGGGGTCTCCCTCCGCCATGCAGATCACCGCACGCGCGTTGTGAACAAGACCCATCCCACCGGGTGCGGCGGAGAATTCGGTCAGCGTCTCGCGTGCCTCAGTCGTCATTCCGAGCCGAGCCTGCGTGGCGGCGAGCCATCCGACGACGGGCGTCGCGAAAGCGTGCACGCCTGTGAGCATCGACTGCGCCTGCGCGCCCACAGCGAAGGCTTCGAGCGCCGCTTGATGGCGCCCGCGAGCGGCGTGCAGCTGGCCGGCCACCATGTGCAGCAGCACCGCGCCGGCCGGGTCAACTTGCGGCTCGGCGATCTCCCAGGCGCGGCGCAGTGCGCTCTCGCCTTCGTCGAAATCTCCCACCCAGACCGCCCAGAAGGCAACCGCCCCAAGCGCGGGCGCGAGTATCGACCGATCGCCCAAGCCATAGCGTTCGGCCAGGGCGACCGCGTGACGCCCCCGTTCGCGCGCGCTCGCGAGCGACACAACCGTTGTCGGGAATATTTGGTGAGCGCGACACGCGACCTCGAG
>DATBYI010000502.1:0-3020 GCA_036513815.1 Solirubrobacteraceae bacterium | reverse complement strand
TCCGACGCCCGCCCGGTCGCCGTGGGCGAGCGCGAGCTGACGCTGGCGTTCCCCGGCGGAGCGGCGTTCCTCAAGCGCAAGGCCGAGCAGGAGGATCACCGCCGCGTGGCGGGGGAGGCGCTCCAGGCGGTCACCGGCCAGCGGCTCGCGCTCCGCTACGAGCTCCGCGAGGGCGAGGAAGCGGACGAGGGCGAAACGATCCTCTCGGGCGAGGAGCTCGTGCAGCGCTTCATGGAGGAGTTCGACGCCGAAGAGGTGCTCGAAGACGAAACCGAAGAAGGCGAGGTCAAGGGCTGATGCCCCAACCCAACATGCAACAAATCCTCAAGCAGGCCCAGAAGATGCAGCAGGACATGCTCGCCGCGCAGGAGGCGCTCAAGGACGAGGTCGTGGAGGCCTCGGCCGGTGGCGGCATGGTCACGGTCAAGGTGACCGGCGACCTCGTCGTTAAGTCGATCGCGATCGACCCCGAGGCCGTCGACCCCGAGGACGTCGACATGCTCCAGGACATGGTCCTGGCCGCGACCAACGAGGCGCTGCGCTCGGCGCAGGAGCTCGCGTCGGCCAAGCTCGGCGGGATCACCGGCGGTCTGACCGGCGGCCTCGGCGGTCTCGGGCTCCCAGGGCTCTAAAGGCCACGTGAGCGTCTACGCCCCGCCCGTCCAGCGGCTCATCACCGAGCTCTCGAAGCTGCCCGGCGTCGGCGGTCGGACGGCGCAGCGGCTGACCTTCCACCTCCTTCGCGCCTCCGACGAGGAGGCGCTGGCGCTCGCGCGGGCGATCACCGAGGTCAAGGAGCGGATCGGTCTGTGCGAGACGTGCTTCAACCTCGCCGACGGCCCGAGCTGCCGCATCTGCGCGGATGAGCGGCGGGAGTCGGACGTGATCTGCGTCGTCGAGGAGCCCTCGGACGTGATCTCGATCGAGCGCACGCACGAGTTCCGCGGCCGCTACCACGTGCTGGGCG
Source organism: Solirubrobacteraceae bacterium (assembly GCA_036513815.1). Taxonomy (GTDB): domain Bacteria; phylum Actinomycetota; class Thermoleophilia; order Solirubrobacterales; family Solirubrobacteraceae; genus Palsa-465. Next base: position 2,053 of record DATBYI010000502.1, on the reverse strand, counting down.
GGGCGCTGTCGCCGATCGACGGGATCGACCCTGAGGACCTCAAGATCGCCGAGCTGTACGAACGGGTGAAGGGGAGCCCCGCCGACCCGGCCGACGCCCCCTCCGCCCACGCCGTACGCGAAGTGGTGATCGCCACCAACCCGACGACGACCGGCGAGGCCACCGCGATGCACATCGCGGCCGGCATCCGCCAGCTGGGCCTCGACATCTCCGTCACGCGGCTCGCGAGCGGCCTGCCGGTGGGCGCCGACCTCGAGTACGCCGACGAGCTGACGCTGGGGCGGGCGCTCGTCGGGCGGCGCGCGGTATAAACGGCTCTCGTGCCAGAGACCATCGTCATGAAGTTCGGCGGCACCTCGGTCGCCGACGCCGAACGGATCAAGCGGGCCGCCCGACGGATCGTCCACCAGCGCGAGGTCGGCCGGCGCGTGGTGGCGGTGCTATCGGCGCGGGGCCAGACGACCGACGAGCTGATCGAGATGGCCGAGGAGGTCTCGCCGAACCCGGACCCGCGCGAGATGGACATGCTGCTCTCGACGGGCGAGCGGATCTCGTGCGCGCTGTGTGCGATGGCGATCAATGACCTCGGGCACCGGGCGATCTCGCTCACCGGCTCGCAGGCGGGCATCGTCACCGACACCTCCCACACCAAGGCCCGGATTATCGACGTGCGCGCCGATCGCATCCGCGAGGCACTCGGCGATGACCTGATCGTGCTCGTGGCCGGCTTCCAGGGCGTCTCGACGAGCCGGGACGTGACGACGCTCGGGCGAGGCGGCTCGGACACCACCGCGGTGGCGCTGGCCGCCGCGATCGGCGCGGAGGTCTGCGAGATCTACACCGACGTCGCCGGCGTATTCACGGCCGACCCGAGAGTGGTTCCGGACGCCCGCAAGCTCCCGATGGTGAGCTTCGAGGAGATGCTCGAAATGGCCGCGTCGGGCGCCAAGGTGCTGCAGCTGCGCGCGGTTGAGTACGCGCGCACGCACGGGGTGCGGATCCACTGCCGGGCCAGCTTCGACGAGAGTCCAGGTACCTTTGTCATCGGAGAGGACGAGACGATGGAGCATCCCCTCATCACCGCCGTGACCCACTCCACCGAGGAGGCGCGGATCACGCTGACCGGAGTGCCCGACCGTCCGGGCGCCGCGGCCGCGATCTTCCGCGCGCTGGCCGAGGCCAACTGCAACGTCGACACGATCATCCAGAACGAGCCGCGGGAGGAAGGTCGCGACGCCGAGGTGTCGTTCACGATCGCGGCCGAGGATCTGCGCGCCGCCGAGCGCGCGCTCGAGCCGGTCCGCGACGAGCTTGGGATCGCCGAGATCGACACCGACCCCGAGATCGGGAAGGTCTCGATCATCGGCGCCGGCATGCGCTCTCACCCCGGCGTCGCCGCGCAGGTGTTCGAGACACTCGCCGAGCACGAGATCAACATCGAGATGATCTCGACCTCGCCGATCAAGATCTCCTGCATCATCCGCTCGCAGGCCGTCCCCGAGGCGGTACAGGCGCTGCATCAAGCCTTCCAGCTCGGCCTGGCCGAGGTGCGCGAGGAGCGTCCGATCGGTCAGGAGGCACGATGAGTTCCACCTACCGTGTCGCCGTCGTCGGCGCCACCGGGGTCGTCGGGACGACCATGCTCGAGCTCCTGCGGGAGCGCCGCTTCCCTGCTTCGGAGATCGTCCCGTTCGCGACCGCGCGATCCGCGGGGCGTGAGCTCGACGGCGGCCTGACCGTCACGGCCCTCGATGACGACGCGGACCTGCGCGGCTTCGACGTCGCGCTGTTCTCGGCCGGCGCCGGCGCCTCCCGCGAGTGGGCGCCGCGGTTCGTCGAGGCCGGCGCCGTCGTGGTCGACAACTCCTCGGCCTGGCGCCGGGACCCCGAGATCCCGCTCGTCGTCTCCGACGTCAACCCGCACGCGCTCGAGCGCCACCGGGGCCTCATCGCCAACCCCAACTGCTCGACCATGCAGCTCGTCGTGGCGCTCGCGCCGATTCACCGGGCGGCCGGGATCGAGCGTCTCGTCGTCTCGACCTACCAGTCGGTC
>DATBYI010000501.1:0-6073 GCA_036513815.1 Solirubrobacteraceae bacterium | reverse complement strand
CCTTCGCCTCATCTCGCCGGCGAGTCTACCCCGCCTCGGTCGAGGTGGATACATTTAGGGACCTCCCGGGCGATTAGCTCAGCTGGGAGAGCGCCGTCTCGACAAGGCGGAGGTCGCTGGTTCGAGCCCAGCATCGCCCATTACAACTCGTGAGCGCTTTGGCGGGCTCAGCGCGCTGGCAGCTGCTGCAGCGACCACTTGTTTCCGTCGGGGTCGCTGAAGAACACGAACGAACCCCACGGGAACTCCTGAACGTCGCTCACCTCGACACCGCGGCCGCCGAGCTCCTCGTGCGCGCGGTGGATGTCATCGACGACGAGCTGCAGGCCGACGACCGAGCCGGGAGCGGCGTCGGTGATGCCGGTTCCGAGCGCGATGGAGCACGCCGAGCCCGGCGGCGTGAGCTGAACGAACCGGATCTCCTGGCTGACCGTGTGGTCGTGGTCGGCGTTGAACCCGGCCTTGTCCACGTAGAACGACTTGGCGCGGTCGACGTCGGATACGGGTACCGCCACCAGCTCGAGTTTGTAGTCCACGACGGCCTCCTTTCGGTCGGTCCACGCCGACGCGAGTTCACGGGTCTGTGCGGATGGACCCTACGTCCGAACCAGGTCCGTTTCGGTCCGCAGCCTCCCTGCCCGGCGCCGTCCTTCCGCCGCTCTCGCCGAATCTGCGATTGATTAGTCAACTAGCCAACTACAATCGCGTGTATGAGCAGCGGCACTGTACGCCCAGAAAGCGAAAGGCTCACCGCCCCGGGAGCGGGCTCCACCCCGTTCGAGGCGGCTGGGCCATGCGCGGTGACGTCCGGCGAGAGCTCGAGCCTCGACGGGGACGCGCTGGAGGCGTGGCGAAGCTACCTGCAGAGCCACGCCACGATCCTGCGTCTGCTCGACGCCGAGCTCGTGTCCGAGCACGGCATCACCACCCGCGACTACGAAGTGCTCCTCTATCTGGCCCAGGCGCCGGACCGAAAGCTGCCCATGTCGGCCCTCGCCGAGAGCACAATGCTCACGCGGTCGGGTATCACGCGTCTGGTCGACGGGCTCGTCTCCGGCGGATTCATCGAGCGAGCGGCCTGCCCTAACGACGCGCGCGTGTCTTACGCGCAGCTCACCGACGAGGGCTTCGCAAAGCTCAGCCATGCCGGCTGCACACACGTGCGCAGCATCCGCCGGCTGTTCCTCGAGCAGTTCGACGCCGAGCAGATCGCACAGCTGGCCTCGCTGCTGGGTCGCCTGCCTGGCGCTCAGCGCGGCGGTTCCTGCACCGTCGAGCAAGAGCGATGACGTCCGCCTCGACGTCGTTCGCGGGCCGGGACGCGCCGACGAGCATCGACCCCGACGCCACGCTCGGGACCGTCCGCCTCACCGTCTCCGATCTCGATCGCTCGCGGGCTTTCTACGAGCGCGCAATCGGGCTGAGGACGACCGAGCGCGACGACGGAACGCTGGTCCTCGGCGTCACCGAGGACCCGGCGCTGATCGAGTTGCGCGGCGACAGCGCGGCTCCGCGCCTGAACCGTCGCGCCCCCGGCCTCTACCACCTGGCCATCCTCGTGCCGACGCGGACCGATCTCGCCTTCGCGCTGGCTCGCCTGGCCACGGCACGCTGGCCGCTCGACGGCGCCTCCGATCACCTCGTCAGCGAGGCGCTCTACCTGTCCGACCCGGACGGGAACGGCCTCGAGATCTACCGCGATCGTCCGCGCGCCGACTGGCCCCGCGCGGAGGGACGGCTCGAGATGGCGACACTCCCGCTCGACCTCGACGACCTCCTCGGCGAGCTGCATGCAGCCTCCGAGCTGCAAGAGCACGCGCCGGCGGGCACGCGGATTGGCCATGTGCACCTACAGGTGGCCGACGTGGCGAGCGCCGAGTCCTTCTACCACGGCCTGCTCGGCTTCGACGTGACCGTTCGCGGCTTCCCGGGAGCGCTGTTCGTGTCGGCCGGCGGCTATCACCACCACATCGGGCTCAACACCTGGCACAGCGCCGGCGCGACACCCGCCGCGCCGGGTTCGGTCGGGCTGCGCTCGTTCACGGTCGAGCTGCCCGATTCGCACGGGCTGGCTGCGGTCCTCGCGCGGATCGAATCCGCGGGCTTCCCGCACGAGCCCCACCCGGACGGGGTGCTCGTCCGCGATCCGTTCGGGAACGGCGTCGTCCTGACGACGTCTCCCACCTGAGATCGGGTTCGCCCCGCCTCGCGGCCCAGCGTTCCTGATCGCCGTCGGTACCCTAGGCACTCGCGGCGACGTGGCGGAGTGGCTACGCAGCGGCCTGCAAAGCCGTCTACACCGGTTCGATTCCGGTCGTCGCCTTCTTTTTGTTGCCCCACTGACTGGCGCTCGCCTGCGCAGGCAGCGACCGAGGGCCAGGCGATCGTAGCCCCGGGGCCTGGTCGAGAAACCGCCCATATAGGACGTTTTCTCGACCAGCCTCCCACGAATTGCGCTCAACGCCACCGGCTCGCGGCGGGCGGCTGTGTGTTGTCTAAGCGGAAGGGTCGCGACCGAGTTGGGCGAGTTGGTTGACGACCTCTGCGAGCGGCTGAGTGGCATCGATCTCGTGAGTGCACGTCCGACGTATACGTGGCTCGACCTCTGCCAGGTCGCGGAGCACGAGCTCTCGCTGCGCAGGGGTCTTTCCATAGGGGTTGGTCGAACGCGTCTCGATGCGAGCGAGGAGAACGTCCGCCGGGGCACTGAGCAGGACAACCGCGTCGAACCGCTCGTAAAAGCGGCCCTGGTTGGAGACCGTCCCGGAGACATATAGGGAAGGCCCTGTGTCACACCCGAGCAGTTCCGCGATCCGCTCCTCCCGCCACACGTAGCCTCCTTCGGTGTCGGACCACTCTGTCCAGTCGTCCTCGTCGGTGTCGACGGCCCGAAAACCCAGTAGGCGCAGGCTCTCGAGCGCGCTGGACTTGCCGGTTCCGGACATCCCGGTCACGAGGATCCTCCGCATCGGCCAGAGGCTAGGGCCTGGGTCCAGGTGGTGTTCACGCAACGCGTGACGCCCGCGCCGATCGAGCGGATCAGCGCGGGCGTTGTTTGCGAGCTGTCTTGCTGAGTGACTAACCGATACCGATCAGGAGGCAGCCGGCGCGGTCTTGACGGCGAACATCTGCTCTTCCTCGGGGGTTCGGCGCGCGTGCCAGATGCCGAATCCGACCAGGAGCGCCATGATCGCGGCGAGCACGAACGAGGCGATCGCGCCCCAGAGCATGATCACCCCGATCTCGGAAAAGGCGTATGCCTCGAGCAGCAGGCCGCGGAGCGTGGTACCGGTGAAGGACGTGTCCTTGAGCGCGGCCAGCTGTGTGTTCTTTGAGTTGGCCAGCGCGGCCGCACTGATCTTCGAGTAAACGCCGCCATACGGCATCTCGGAGAGGTGCACGGCGATGAAGTCATTCGCGTAGACCTTCGCCTGCGCACCGGTGAGCAGCTGCTGGCCGGCGTACTGGGACACCGACGGGATCATTGACGGGGTGATCTCGGTGCCCGCCTTGGGGTGCTCGAACGCGGCCTTGGGTGGGAAGTAGATCTGCTGTTGTGCGAGCTGGCTGTGAACGTTCGAGTTCACGAAGCTGTGACCCCACGTCAGCAGCGCTCCGGCGATAACCAGGGCGACGACGACCGCCACGCCGCCCGCGCTGGTGATGATGTCGAATACTTTCCGGGACATGGTTTCCTCCTCTGGAACGATCGGATCAGACTGCACGTTTTGCGTGGCTGAATCGTCTCCTCGTCAACCGGCGCGGGCATCCGTCCTGCACCGCGGGGCTCGCGCGGGAACCGTCACATCGCGGATCAGTAGTTGTGCGCAGTGACGTGTGGTTTTGCCCGGGCGCCCACCGTCTCGCGCCGACCTATCGTGGCGGGCATGATCGTCAACCCACCCGAGACCCCAGCCGGCGTTGATCCGGCGAGCGCGGCCCCGCCATCGAGTCCCGACCATCCGGCTCGCGAGATGCTCGATGTCTCGCGCGCGGAATGCCTGCGGCTGCTCGCCGCAAATCGGTTCGGTCGGCTGGCCGTCGCGCTGTCCGACGGAGCGCCGGTCATTCGGCCGGTCAACTATGTGTTCGACGACCGCTCCCAATCGGTCGTCTTCCGCACGGCGGAGGGCTCGAAGCTCCACGCCCTGCTCCGGTCCGGCGAGGCGGCGCTCGAGATCGACGGAGTCGATGAGGGCTCCAGCACGGGTTGGAGCGTGATCGTCCGCGGTCTCGCCGAGGAGGTCCGCAATCCGAGCGAGATCCGGCGCCTCGATGCTCTCGGCGTGATGACCTGGGCGCCCGGTACGAAAAGGCACTGGGTGCAAATCCGTGCCCGGACGGTTACGGGCCGGCGGATCGTGCTCTCAGCCGGGGCCGCCCCCGGCGGCCGCTAAGTAGTTCTCCGCAGCAACGGTTCGGAGCAGTGCGGCTGGGGGGCGGGAAATCGAGCCATAGGCTCGCGGCATGACTTCGACAACACACACACCTTTCCGCGTGGTGATCGTCGGTGGCGGCGTCGCGGGGCTCGAGGCAACCCTTGCACTGCGCGAGCTGGCGGGCGAGCGAGTCTCCACGACACTCCTGTCGGGAACTCCTGAGTTCGTCTACCGGCCGATGAGGGTCGTAGAGCCGTTCGCCTACGCCGAAGCGCATCACTATCCGCTCGACGAGATCGCCCGCGACCTCGGCGTGGAGCTCGTCCCGGACGCGTTCAAATGGCTCGACGGTGACCGGCGGCAGGTCCACACCGAGGCAGGTCAGACGCTCGAGTACGACGCCTTGCTCCTGGCCCCGGGCGCGATTCTCCGTCCACGCTTCAGACACGCGCTTACGCTCGATGACACCCGTCTCGACGAGCAGCTCCACGGACTCATCCAGGACGTGGAAGCGGGCTACGTCCACAGCCTCGCGTTCCTGTCGCCCACCCCGATGCCTTGGCCGCTTCCTCTCTACGAGCTGGCGTTGATGACGAAGCGTCGCGCCGAGGACATGAACGTCGAGCTGTCGGTCACCGTGACCACACCCGAGGATGCGCCGCTGGCCGTGTTCGGGCCGGAAGTCAGCCGAGCGGTCAGGCAGCTCCTCGAGGAGAACGGCGTCGCCGTCTTCGCGTCGGCTCACGCCGAGACGCCCGAGTTCGGGCAGGTGACGCTGCATCCCGGTGACCGTCACCTCCACGCCGATCGCATCATCTCCCTCCCGCAGCTTTATGGACCAGATCTTCCGGGCGTTCCGTGCGCCGCGCCGGATCGGTTCATCTCGGTTGACGTCCACTGCCGGGTGCCGGCGCTGGAGCGTGTCTACGCTGCCGGCGACGCGACGGACTTCCCGGTCAAGCACGGCGGGATTGCCGCCCAGCAAGCCGACGCCGCCGCCGAGTCGATCGCCGCCCTGGCCGGGGCACCGGTCGATCCGAAGCCCGTCCGTCCGGTCGTCCACGGCGTTCTGGTCGGTGGCGATAAGCCTCTCTACTTGACCGCCCAGATCACCGGAGGGCGCGGGTCGAGCTCGATGGCGAGCGAGACACCCACGTCGTCGCAGAGCGCAAAGATCGCCGCGAAATACCTCGCGCCCTATCTGGAATCTCGTGACCGCGCGGCACTACGATGACGTGCCTGCCCGACTCACCCGACTCCAGCATCCCGAGCGCCTCGGCGGACGCCGACGTCAAAACGAAGATCCGGGTCGTGATCGCCGACGATCACGCGGTCGTTCGTCGCGGGCTGCGCCAGGTCCTCGACGCCGCCGACGGTTTCGAGGTGGTGGCCGAAGCCTCCGATCTCGACGCGGCGCGGCGGTTCGTGCGGGGACATCATCCCGACGTGCTCGTGCTCGATCTGAACATGCCCGGGGGATCGACACTCGACGGCATCCCGGAGATCCGCGCCGAATGTCCGGAGACACAGATCGTCGTGCTCACCATGCAGGATGAACCCGCCTACGCGCGCCATGCCCTCGGCGCCGGAGCGCTCGGGTACGTCCTCAAGGAGGCGGCCGAGGCCGAACTGGTCGAGGCGATCCGCCGCGCGGCGACCGGCGACACCTACCTGAACCCACGTCTCGGCGCCCG
>DATBYI010000500.1:0-15667 GCA_036513815.1 Solirubrobacteraceae bacterium | reverse complement strand
CGTCTGGCCGTTGCGAGCGTTCAGGCTGTCCAGCAGCCGGCGCCGGCCTGGATCCGCGAGCGCCCTGAATACGTCCTGTCGTTCGGAATGTGCAGCCATATGGCTGCGTGATTATAGGCAGCCGTTTGGCTGCATGTCAAGTCGGCGCGGGGACGCCCCGGCGCGAGTTCGATCACGAGCGCGGGCCCACGTCGATGCCGAGCTGGCGCAGCCGCGTGAGGTTGTCCTCGACCCCGAGCCCGGACACGAGCTTGCCGTCGCGAAGCTTGAAGATGTAGATCTCGTCGACGTTCTCGAAGCGCCGGCCCGTGGCCGGGACGCCCAGCCACTCGCCCCGGTGCGTCCCCGAGCAGCGGAAGTGGCCGACCACCGTCTCGTCCTCCGCGATCAGGTCGATGACCTCCATCCGGAAGTCCGGGAACGCGCTCTGGAACGGGCTGACCCAGCGCTTGGCCGCGGCCGCGAACTCGCCCGCCGCGAGCTCGTCGACGGCATCGGGATTGCGCGGTGCGACCACCTCATCAACGAACCGACGCACAACGCGCTTGTTGGCCTCGGTGGACACGCCCCTCAGCCCCGGGCCTCGTCGATCAGCCCCCTGAGGGCGTGGCGCTGGCGTCCCTCCGCATCGAAGTTGGCCGGATCGAGCCAGGCCTGAAAGCCGGCGCGCACCGCGAGCCACTCCTCGTCGGTGATCGCATACCAGGCGGTGTCGCGGTTGCGGCTCTTGATCACCATGTGGCTCTGAAACACGCCCTCGAAGCGAAACCCGAACCGCTCGGCGGCGGCGCGCGAGGCCGCGTTGAGCGAGTCGCACTTCCACTCGAGCCGCCGGTACCCGAGCTCGTCGAACGCGTTGGCGGCGAGTAGGTAGATCGCCTCGGTGGCCGCGGTGGTCTGGCGGAGCGACGCACCGAACCAGATGTGGCCAATCTCGATCACGCCGTGATCGGGGGTGATCCGCAGGTACGAGGCGACGCCGGCGGGTCCCTCGCCTGGGCGGGGGACCAGGGCGTAGAACAGCGGGTCCTCCGACCCCTGGCTGAGCTCGAGCGACTCGCGCATCGCGCTCACGTCGCGGTACGGGCCGTTCGGTAGGTAGCTCCACATTCCCGGATCGCCCGCCGGCGGGTGCGACTCCGCGTAGAGCGCCTCGGCATCGGTTGCGGCCTGGAGCGGCCGGAGCAGCACGTAGCGACCCTCGAGCACGCCGGGCCTCGGGCGCGGGGGCGGCCGCCAGGCGAGCTCCGCTCCGAGAGGCCTCTGAGTGCTCATGGCGTTGATCGAATCACACGGCCGGCCCCTGCGCCTATAGGCTCGGCCCGCGGCCCGCCGCCGGCGGGCACCATCCAACGAGGGAGGACATTCATGGCAGACAGCGTGTATCGCGTGACGGAAGTGATCGGCGTCAGCAGCGAGTCGTGGGAAGCCGCCGCGCGGAACGCCGTCCAGACCGCGGCCAAGACGGTGCGCGATCTGCGTGTCGCCGAGGTGCTTCGCCAGGACGTGACGATCGAGAACGGGGCGCTCGTGAACTACCGGGTGCGGCTCGCCATCTCCTTCAAGTTCGAGTCGGGCGACTAAGGCGCCGCCGTCAGGCGCCGCCGACAATCGTCATACCGCGCCGCCGTCACGCGCCTCCGACAATCTTCGTAAGGCGCCGCGGTCACTCGCACCGGCCGTTGAAGACGATCCCGTAGCCCTCGTTGTAGGGCGCGCGAATGCAGCGGCGGTCCACCACCTGCTGGCCCTGGTAGGTGTAGTACAGGGTCAGCCGCGTGAAGTGACCGTCGCGAACGCGCCCGGCGGTGATCGTCACCGGGTAGCGGTAGAACGGGCTCGCCGCACACGACGGGGTGCAGCTGAGCAGCCACACCGTGCCCACCGCAGCCGCGTGGGTGCGAGTCCAGGTCGTCCAGTGAAGGAACCCGGGTCGCTGTCCGACGACGTGGTGGTATGCGTTGCTGGGCAGCCGCCCGATGATTCCGCTCCCGTCGCCGGTGTAGCCGATCGTCGCCGGGCGCACCCGGGGCGCGCCGAAGTCGGTGGCGAGCACGGGGAGCCGTGCGCGCGACGCGTGCGCGCTCGCACCGGCGCCCGCGGGGGCGGCGGCGGACACGCTCGCCGCGGCCAGCGCGGCACAGACGGTTAACGCGAGACGGTGGCGCCGACTGAACATGCGCCGCATGTCTACCCGCGCGTGTGCTCGGCGGAACCCGCGCCGGCACCGATTTGCCTGGGCGCGGCGCGGATGGGATGCTGGTGGCCTTGTTCGAGCGATTCACCGAGAGCGCGCGGCAGGTCGTCGTCCTGGCCCAGGAGGAGTCGAGAACGCTCAGGCACGGCTACATCGGGACCGAGCACCTCCTGCTCGGACTCGTGCGCAAGCAGGACGGGATCGGCGCCCACGTCCTCGAGTCGCTCGGGGTCACGCTCGAGACCGTGCGCGGCGAGGTCGTGCGCATCGTCGGCGTGGGCAACACCGAAGCCGGGGGCCAGGTCCCGTTCACTCCGGAGGCCAAGCGCGTCCTCGAACTCGCGCTCCACGAGTCCCTCTCCCTCGGACACAACTACATCGGCATCGAGCACATCCTGCTCGCGCTGGTCTCGTTGCCGGATGGCCCCTCGGTCCAGATCCTGCGCGATCTCGACGTGACCCCGGAGGTGGTCCGTAGCACGACGCTCGCGATGCTCGGCCCGCCCCAAGCGCCACGGGCGCGCGTGGCCGGGCCACCCCAGGCCGGGCTGTCCCGGGTCGAGGAGCTGTTTCGAATCGCCCCTGGTTCCGGCGCTCGCCGCCTTCTCATGACCGCCGCGGCGCGCGCCCTGGAAGACGGCCGCGTCATGATCGAGCCGTACGACCTGCTGCGCGCGATGGTCCGCGATCCTGAGATCGGACCCTTGCTCGCGGAGCTCGGTGCCGACGAAACCACGGTGGTCAAGGCGCTCAGCCGGCGTCGCGGGCCCGAGGCGCCACCGCAGGCGTCCGCCGGCGGCTAGCTGCTCCGCCGCCGCGCGACGTCGATCTCGCCCGAGTCGACCTCGTGCCCCGCCGCGCAGCGCAGCGAGACCTCGACCGGCTCCCCGCAGTCGCGGTGCAGCAGCTGGATCGGGCCGCCGCGGTCGTCGAGCCACTTATCGCCCCAGCGCATCAGCGCGATGAGCACCGGGAACAGGTCGGCTCCCTTCTCGGTCAGAAGGTACTGCTGGCGGGTTCGCTGCCCGGGCTCGCGATAGTCCTCGCGCTCGAGCAGGCCATCGTCGACTAGCTCGCGCAGCCGCGCGGCCGTCGCCGGCTCGCTCAGGCCGACGCGCTCGGCGAAGTCATCGAAGCGGGTCGTCCCGTAGAACGCCTCGCGCATGATCAGCATCGCCGAGCGGGTGCTGAGCACTTCGAGCGCCTTGGCGATCGTGCAACGCTCGGCCTTCCACGACTCGCGCGGGTCGAGCTCCCCGGTCAAACGTACGGTGGCGGACATGTGGAGGATCATAGCTGACTATTGATCTCTTTAGCCAGCGTGCTAGGATCTCTGGCTATGTCGTCCCTAAGTCAGCCCACCAAGCGTTCGATCTCCGCCTCTCCCAACCTCGTGCTGTTCATTGTGTGCGCCGGCGTCGCCATGGCGAGCCTGGACTTGTTCATCGTCAACGTCGCGTTGCCGCAGATGGCCAAGGACTTCGGCGCCCACGGGCTCGGCGGTCTGTCGTGGGTGCTCAACGCGTACGCGATCGTCTACGCCGCGCTGCTTGTGCTGTTCGGGCGGCTGGCAGACCGCTACCGCCGCGACCGCGGATTTCTCGTGGGTGTCGCCGCCTTCACCGCCGCATCGGCGGCGTGCGCCGGGGCCACCAGCCTGCCCATGTTGGTTGCCTTCCGCGTCCTCCAGGCCGCCGGCGCAGCGCTGCTCACGCCCACCTCGCTCGGCCTGATCCTGGCCAGCTTCCCGGCCGAGCGGCGCCACAGCGCGGTTCGGACGTGGACGGCCGTCGGCGGCTTCGCCGCGGCGCTCGGGCCCGCCGTCGGGGGTGTGCTGGTCGAGGCCAGCTGGCGCTGGGTGTTCCTCGTCAACGTGCCGATCGGACTGGCCGCGCTCGTGGCCGGGTGGCGCCTGTTGCCGAACGTTCCCGGCCACCCGATCCGACGGCCCGATGCACTCGGCGCCCTGCTCATCACTACCGGGGTGGCCGCGCTCGCGCTCGGCCTGGTCGAGGGCGGGAGCTGGGGCTGGGGCGATCCCCGAACGATTGGGGTGCTGGCGCTGTCGGTGGCCGGACTCGGCCTGTTCGCAGCCCACACCGCGCGTAGCAGCAATCCGCTGGTCGATCGCGCGCTCTTCAAGGTGCGCCCGTTCACCGGCGCCTCGGCCGTCGCCGTGGTGTTCTCCATGGCGTTCGGCGCGATGCTGCTGTCGCGGGTGCTCTGGGCGCAGGATGTCTGGCACTGGTCAGCGCTCGCCACCGGGTTCTCGATCGTCCCCGGCCCGATCATGGTGCCGTTCTTCTCCTTCCTCATCGCCGGCCGTCTGATCGCCCGGTTCGGCCCGGCCTTCGTGATCGCGGCCGGTTCGACCCTGTTCGCCGCCGGCATGGCGTGGATGGCGCTCGCGGCCGGGCTGCACCCCGACTACGTCCGCGACGTGCTCGGCGGCATGATTCTGAGCGGAGCGGGCGTCGGACTCACGCTGCCGACGCTGATGGGCACGGCCGCCGGATCGCTGCCTCCGAGCGCGTTCGCGACCGGCTCGGCGGTGGTCAACATGCTCCGCCAGGTGGGGCTCGCGATCGGGGTCGCGGTGTTCATCGCGGTGCTCGGATCACCGGCGTCACCGGCCGCGACACTCGCCGCCTACCAGCGAAGCTGGATCGTGACCGGGGCCATCGCGATGGCCAGCGCGGTCGTCGCCCTGGCCTTGCTAACCAACCGGCGCCGAGTGGTGGCCGAAGCCCCGGCGATAGCCACCACCAGTGTGTAGCGTTGAGCCGCGTGACAGCCGATCTCACAACCCCCAGCGAGTTCATGCGCCTGCTCGAGATCGAGTTCGAGGAGCGCGGCCCGACCCGGGTCGCCGGCTCGATCGCCGCGGACGAGCGCCATCACCAGCCGTGGGGGCTCATCCACGGCGGGCTGTACACGAGCGCGATCGAGTCGTTCGCGACGACGGGCGCGTTCGAGGCGGTCAAGGACCAGGGGATGCAGGCGGTCGGCGTCTCGAACCTGACCGACTTCCTACGGCCTCATCGCACCGGCCGGCTCGACGTCGTCGCGACCGCCGTCTTTCAGGGACGAACCCAGCAGCTCTGGCAGGTCGAGATCCGCCGCCCCGACGACGGCAAGCTGGTCGCCCGCGGCCAGGTCAGGCTCCAGAACATCCCCGCCCAGACATGAGCGCGCCCGAGCTATCCACCGCGCGTAGCAAGACCGTCACCTGGGAGGACCCGTCGATCTCGGCCGCGGCGATGGCCACGATGAGCGGCCGCGAGTTGCTCGAGGCGATCGTCGAGGGGAGGCTGCCCCGCCCACCCATCGCCGACCTGATCGACGCGCGCCTGACGTCGGTCGGCGAGGGCGTCGTCGTGTTCGAGTGCACGCCGGATGAATCGACCTACAACCCGATCGGCCTCGTCCACGGCGGGCTTCTGTGCACGCTGCTCGACTCGGCCGCCGGCTGCTCTGTGCACTCGCTGCTGCCGGCCGGCGTCGGCTACTCCTCGATCGAGATCAAGGTCAGCTTCCTCGCGCCCGTGCGCGCGGACAGCGGGACGCTTCGGGCCGAGGGCCGGGCGCTCAGGGTCGGCCGCCAGGTCGCGTTCGCCGAGGCCCACGCCCGCACGCCCGACGGCAAGCTGGTCGGCCACGCCACCAGTTCGCTGGCCGTGATGCGACCGTAGTTACTGGGCCTCGCTGCGCTCGGCGTCCGTGGGGCCGGGCACCCCGTCCGGACAGGACGCGGACGTCGCCGGGCGCCCAACGTGGATGACGCGCCACACCCCCCGGATTCCCGGGGCAGTGGCCGATGATCCACCTCTACCGTGGACGACACGCCACCGCCTCCGCCGCCACCGGGCAGTGGCCGATGACCCACCTCTACCGTGGACGACACGCCACCGCCCCCGCCGCCACCGGGCAGTGGCCGATGATCCACCCCTACCGTGGACGACACGCCACCGCCCCTCGCCACCACCGGGCAGTGGCCGATCATCCACCCCTACCGTGGACGACACGCCACCGCCCCTCGCCACCACAAGGCAGTGGCCGATCATCCACCCCTACCGTGGACGACACGCCACCGCCCCCGCCACCACCGGGCAGTGGCCGATGATCCACTTCTACTGTGGACGACACGCCACTCCCTCGTGTGGAGGTGGGCGGTGGCGCGTCATCCACACTGGCCCGACGGGTTCGGACGTGGGCGGTGGCCGATGATCCACCTCTACTGTGGACGACACGCCACCGCCCCGCTCGGAGGTGGACGGTGGCGCGTCATCCACACTGGGCACGACGCGTGCGGCCGCCGGGCAGGGATGTCCGGCGGAACCGGCCCCAAGGACGCCGCGCCGCCAGGCGCGGCCCAGCAACCGTCTACTCGTACTGAAGCGCCTGGAGGACGTTCAGCTTGCCGGCGCGGCGTGCGGGCCAGATCGCGGCGATGAGGCCGGCGATGACCGCGGCGATGATGAACACGATGAGCGTCCCGACCGGGACGGTGAACGTCCCGAAGTTGATCGCGGCGCCGACCAGCAGGGCGAGGAGGATGCCGAGCGGGATCCCGAACGCGGCGCCCAGGAGCGCGGTGATGACGCTCTCGTGGCGGATCATCCGCCGCACCTGGCGCCGGCTCATGCCGACCGCGCGCAGCATGCCGAGCTCGCGGGTGCGCTCGAACACGGTGAGCACGAGCGTGTTGACGATCCCGAACAGGCTGACCACGATCGACAGCGACAAAAGCACATAGAGCAGGTTGAGCAGCGTGCTCAGACCGGCGAGCTGGTTGTTGATGAACTGCGACTTGGTCTGGACCTTGGCGTCGGGGAAGCCGGCCAGGGCCGCGTTCAGCCGATTGGTGTTGGCCGGGGTGACGCCGCCCTGCATGTTGACGAACGAGTACAGATTCTGGGGGTTCTGGTAGACGCGGTCGAACAGGGCCTGGGAGATCGAGATGTCCCCGTACGGAGAGCCGCCCTTGGGCGGGTTGGTGATGCCGATCAGCGTGAGGTGCAGGAAACGGCCGGTGGGAGTCTCGAACGACAGCGGCGAGCCGATCTGCAGATGCTGGGCCTTGGCGTAGTCCTTGTCGACGAAGGCGCCATTCGAGCCCAGCTGGGCCGGGGTCTGCGGCCCGCCGTGTGTCCAGTCGATCGTGATCGCCTGGTCCGCATTCGGGGGCACTCCGGTGATGTTCACGTTTGAGCCGAACGCGCGCCCGTCACCCGCGCGGATGCCGACCACGGATGTGGCTCCGGGAACGTGCCTGGTGGCCTGCTCGGAGGCGAGCCCGATCGGCGAGAAGTTGTTGCTCGCCGTGATCGCGTAATTGGCTATGAACGCCTTGTTGACGCTCGACTTGAATCCCGTCCGCAGTCCCGCGGCGAGCACGGCGACGAGCGTCACGAGCGCTAGCCCGATCATTAGTGCCGACGCGGTCGAGGCGGTGCGCGACGGATTGCGGGACGAGTTGCCCTGGGCGAGCTTCCCCGCCGACCCACCGATGCGACTCGCGGGCCACCCCAGCACCCGGACCAGTGGCGGCACGAGCTTGGGGGCCAGCATGGCCACGCCGATGAACAGCACCACCGCACCAAGGCCGACCGCGATCAGGCGCAGCCCGGTCGAAAGGCCGCTGGCCAGCAGGCCGACCAGCATCAACGCGATCGCGACGACGATCGTCACCGCGGCCGCCTGCGTGCCGTACTTCGCCCACCTCGAGGGAGGTACGAGCGCTCCCTCCCGGGCCGCGGCGATCGGCGCCACCCGCGTCGCGCGGAGCGCGGGCCGCAGCGCGGCCAGCATCGTGATCACGATCCCGACCGCCAAGGCGACGATGATCGTGCGGGTCTTGAACACGGTCGACGTCTGGGGCAGGTTGATCCCCAACGAGACCAGCAACGAGTTCAGTCCCTTGGCCAGCAGCAGCCCGAGGAACAGCCCGATGATCGAGGCCAGGGTCCCGATCACGAAGGCTTCGATCAGCACCGAGCGCAGCACCTGACGGCGGGTCGCTCCGAGCGTGCGCAGGGTGGCCAGCTCGCGAGTGCGCTGGGCGATCGTGATCGACAGCGTGTTGGCGATCACGAAGCTCCCCACGAACAGCGCGATGCCGCCGAACGCGAGCAGAAAGTCCTGGAAGATGTTGAGGAACCCGCTCGTGTCCTTGGTCGCCTGCTGAGCCTGCTGCTGTCCCGTCTTGACCTGTGCGCTCGGCCCGAGCAGCGGCCTGATCTGGTTCACGACCTGCTGGGGCGAGTAGCCGTGCCTGGCGGCGACGCTGATCGAGTCGTACTGCCCGACCTTGTTGAACAGTTGCTGGGCCTTGGCCAGCGTGAACACCGAGATCGTGGCTCCCCCGAGCGAGGAGACGCCGCCGATCTGGACCGTCCCGGCGATCCGGAACCGTTCCACGGGGCCCCGCGCGACCACCCCGATCTCGTCACCGACCTTGTAGTCGTGCTTGCTCGCGGTCGACGCGTCGATGTCGATCTCGTTTGGTGCGGTCGGGAAGTGGCCACTGGTGATCGTGAGCGGATTGAAATGCTGGCTGGTCGGCGAGTAGCTGAAGGCCAGGCCCGGCGCGCCACCGCTCGAAATCACCTTCCCGTTGCGGCCGACGAGCTGGGCCGTGTCCGAGATGCCTCCCGACGCCAGCGAGACCGACGGAAGCGCCTGCACCCGCGCCAGAAGCGAGGCGGGCAGCGACGGCGTGGTTGGCGAATTGCCGTTGTTGCCTGACGAGATCGCGCTCTTGCCCGTGATCACCGCGTCGGTGTTCTGGTAGACGGTGGTGAACACCGTCGTGAATGCAGACTTGATCGTGTCGGTGAGGACGAACGTGCCGCTCACCATCGCCACGCCGATGACGATCGCGAAGGCGGTCAGAACGGCGCGGAGCTTGCGCCCGAGCAGACCGCGCAGCGCGACCCTGGTCACGACTGCAGGGTGCTCATCACCTCGAGCACCTGAGCCGCGTCGGTGTCGGTGAGCTCCTTCACGATGAGCCCGTCGGCGATGAACAGGACGCGATCGGCGATCGCCGCGGCGCGTGCCTCGTGAGTGACCATCACGATCGTCTGCTTGTAGTCGCGCACCGAGTCGCGGAGCAAGTCGAGGATCTCGCCGCCGGTCTTGGAGTCGAGGTTGCCGGTCGGCTCGTCGGCGAACAGGATCGTGGGCTTGGTGACCAGGGCGCGGGCGATCGCCACCCGCTGCTGCTGGCCGCCGGAGAGCTCGGACGGGCGGTGCTTGCGCCGATCGCTCAGGCCGGTCTTGGTCAGGAGCTCCTCGAGCCACTCGCGGTCGGGCTTCTCGCCTGCGATCGAGAGCGGCAGAAGTACGTTCTCCTCGGCGGTCAGCATCGGAAGCAGGTTGAAGAACTGAAAGACGAACCCGATGTGATCGCGGCGTAGGCGGGTGAGGTGGGCGTCGTCGAGATGCGTGATCTCGGTCCCGGCGATCGTCACGGTGCCGCTGGTCGGCGTGTCGAGCCCGGCCAGGATGTGCATCAGCGTCGATTTGCCCGAGCCCGATGGGCCCATGACCGCGACGAGCTGCGCGCGCTCGACGTCGAGCGACACTCCGCGCAACGCGTGGACGGCGGTGGCGCCTTCTCCGTACTGGCGCTCGAGATTGCGCGCTTGGACGACTGCGCCGTCCAGTGAGGCCTCCGCGGTGACGGTGACTTCGATTTCCTCCGCCGGCACGCCTGCGTGTATAGCAGGCATAAGCTTCTAAGTTGAGGTCAGCAGGAGACCAATTTGGCGTCTTTGAACAGGACCAGTCCGGCTTATGTCCGGCCTATGACACCCCGGTCTTCACAAACTGTTCTCTGAGCGCGATCTTCTTGAACTTCCCGGTCGCCGTCCGCGGGATCTCGTCCATGAACTCGACGCGCTCGGGCAGCTGCCATTTGGCGAAGTGCCCGGAGAGATGCTCGCGCAGCTCGTCGGGCGTCGCCTCGGCCCCGCCCTTGAGCACGATCACCGCCATTGGCCGCTCGTCCCACTTCTCGTCGGGGATGGCGATCACCGCGGCCTCGGCCACCGCGGGATGACCCATGAGCAGATTTTCCATGTCGACCGAGGAGATCCACTCGCCGCCGGACTTGACCAGGTCCTTGGAGCGGTCGGTGATGCGGATCGAGCCGTGCTGGTCGATCTTCACCACGTCGCCCGTCTGGAACCAGCCGTCGTCGGTGAACTTCTCGGCGCCCGTACCTCCGAAGTAGGCGCCGGCCACGAATGGTCCGCGGACCTCCAGCTCGCCCATCGTCTCGTCGTCCCACGGGATCAGCTCTCCGTCGTCGCCGCGGGCCCGAATGTCCACGAACGGCTGGGGAACGCCCTGCCGGGCGCGGTACTCGAACTGCTCGTCGTCCGGCAGGTCCTCGAGCTCGACCGGGAGCAGCGAGCTACTCGCGAGCGGCGAGGTCTCGGTCATGCCCCAGCCCTGGAGGATCTCGAGGCCATGCTTGTGGTAGCCCGCGATCATGCTCTTCGGGACGGCGGAGCCGCCGACGAGGAGGCGGTGCACGCGGCTCAGGTCCCAGCGATCCGGTTCCTCTTCGATCGCGCCCAGCATGGCCATCCAGACCGTGGGGACGCCGGCGGTGAGCGTGACGTGCTCGTCGGCCAAGAGGTCGAGCACGCTCTCGGCGTCGAGCTTCGGGCCGGGCAGGACGAGCGCGGCCCCAACCAGGGTCGCGGTGTAGGGAATGCCCCACGCGTTGGCGTGGAACATCGGCACGACCGGGAGCATCACGTCGCGCGCGGAGACGTTCATCGCGCCCGGCAGCGCGGCGGCCATCGAGTGAAGGACGAGGGCCCGATGTGAGTAGAGGACACCCTTGGGGCGGCCGGTGGTGCCCGACGTGTAACAGATCGCGGCCGCCCGTCGCTCGTTGGGCTCGATCCAGGTGGCCGGCGCGTTCGCACTGTCGAGCAGCTGCTCGTATTCGATCGTGTCGTCTGGCGTGTCGCCGGAATGCGACACCACGATGACGTGCTCAAACTCGTGGCGGTCCTTGAAGGAGTCGAGCACGTTCAGGAGGGACTCGTCGACGATGATCGCGCGGTCCTCGGCGTCGGCGGCGATGAAGGCCAGCTCGTCCGGGTGAAGGCGGGGATTCAGCGTGTGCACCACCGCGCCCATCGCAGGCATCGCGTAGTACGCCTCGAGATGCTCGGACTGGTTCCACATCAGCGTCCCGACGCGGTCGCCCTCCTTGATGCCGAGCTCAGCCAGGCCGGAGGCCAGCGAGCGGGCCCGACGAGCGCAGTCGCCCATCGTCGTCCGGTCCACGCTGCCGTCGGGGCGCCGCGAGACCACCTTGCGGCCGGGGGTGAGCTGCTCGGCCCGCTCGACCAGCGCGGTCAGCGACAGCGGATAGTCGTCCATCATCAGCCCGTTTACCACCGGCTCGCCCATACTCTCCTCCTTGGGTAGACGTCGCGCTACAGGATGACGCGAGTCCGGCCTTAGTGCCAGTTTCAAACGCTGTCGTCGACCAGCGAGGTGAAGAAGTCGATGTCCTCGCGCTGGAGCTGGCAGACCTCCAGCCAGTGGCCCAGCTCGGGCGTCGTGTCGATGTAGCCGGCGCGCACGCGGTCGGGGATGACGAGCGTGTATTCCACCTTCAGGTTCGACGCCGCCAGGATTTGTCGCAGTCGCTCCCACGCCTCGTCGCCGCTCTCCATGAAGGTGGCGATGTGGTGCAGGCGCACGGCGAACTCTTGCCGGTCGGCCGGGAGGATCTGCCGATAGAAGTCGACGACGCCGTCCACCGGCTCGATCAGCTCGATGATCTTGCCGCCGCGCGATCCCATCGCGAACTTGGCCTCGAACTCGCCGGGCTCATCCCCGACGAGGAACGTGCCCCCGGCCGGGAGCTTCAGGCAGTGCTCGAGGCCGAACCGCTCGGACATGAAGTCGATCGCCCGGTCCAGATCGTTCGTCACGTAGCCGAATTGCCACACGTTCGCGAACAGGTCAGCCAGGGCACGCACCGGACGGGGTGCGGCGAACAGGTCCGTACGCCTGTTCACGCGACGAGCTGTTCGCTGCGGCCGGCGGTGAGCTGACCGTTCGCGCCGGCGTCGAGATGGTCGGCCAGCCGCGTCGCCATCGCCATGATCGTGAGCGACGGGTTGACCGACAGCGTGCGGGGGAACAGCGAGCTGTCGCCGACGTATAGGCGCTTGACCTCATGCGACTGGCCGTTCGTATCGACCACCGAGTTGGTGGGGTCGGCCCCCATACGACAGCTTCCCTGCATGTGGGTGGTGGCGAGGCCCGACCACAGGACCTCGGTGGCACCGGCCGCTCGCAGGACCTTTGTCGAGAACTCGCGAGCGCGTTGGATGCGGTCGAGCTCCTCGGGCTGGAAGTCCGACAGGAACAACTCGTTGCCGTTCTCGTCGACGGTGACCGTGCCGTGGTTGTCGTCGTTGGCCATGTTGAGCAGCCCGACCCAGCGGCGGTACTTGCGGACGGCATCGACGAGGGGCTGACCCCACATCGGGCCGTCCTCGTTGGTGAGGCCGGCCGCGAAACCGATGGGGTCCTGGACGGTGGCCGCCTCGACCGCGAACCCACCGTCCTCGTCGGCGGCGAAGTCGTAGCAGTGGCCGCTGATCGGAGCCACCATGTGGGCGTCCTGGGGCTCGTCGAACAGGCCGAACACGAAGTGCGCCGGGTGGAACCCGAGGTGGCGGCCAATGTTGGGGTTGGGGACGTTCGAGCGGATCAGGACCTGCGGCGTCCGTAGCGATCCGGCGGCCACCACGACGACGTCGGCCTCAACTTCGTGGCGTTCGCCGGTGGTCTGGTCCGTGTACTCGACGCCGGTCGCCTCGAGACCGCTGTCGTTGGGGGCGACGAGGACCTGCTCCACGAACGAGTTCGGGCGTACGGTCAGGGCGCCCGACAGCCAGTTGCGCTGGATGTAGGTGTTCATCGTCGACTTGCCGGCGTTGGTCGGGCACCCCTGCAGGCACGACCCGCACTGCTCGCAGTTCTCGTCGACGTAGGCGCGGACCGGCTCGAGCGTGGCGCCCACGGCTTCAAAGCCCCTCTTCGCCGTCTGGACGCACGGTTTGAGGTCCCAATCGGTGGCGCGGTCGCGTACCCCGAGGTAGCGCTCGACCCGGTCGTAGTACGGATCGAGGTCCTTGGTCGAGATCGGGTCGCCCGCGGCGTCGGTGAGCCCGGTGGCGGCGTGCCACTTGTCGAGCTCGCGTTGCGTGGCGCGCAGGGCGACCTTGGTGTTGATCGTGGTGCTGCCCCCGATGCACTTGCCGCTGATCATCACGACCGGCCCGACGGCCGGGTCGCCGGCCGGGAACGCGAAGTTGAGCGGCCACCAGTAGTCGTGGGCGGCGCGGCTCTCCCAGCGGGTGAAGTCGGCCGCGACGTAGTGGCCTCCCGCCTCGAGCAGCAGTACGTGGCGGCCCTTCTGCGCGAGCTCGCCGGCAAGCACGCCACCACCGGCGCCCGAGCCGACCACGACGACCTCGAAGCGCTCGCCCGAGCTCACGCCTGGACCCCGACTGAGGCGCCGCCGCCAGGCGCCGCCGACACTCCCAAGTACGACCAGTCTTTTTTGATCCGCATGGCCAGCGGAGAGTGGAAGTCGATCTCCTCGTAGGCGCTCGGACCGGTGGCGCCGGGGGCGAGGAAGTCGCTGTAGTAGGCCTCGATGGCGAGGGCGCGGATGAACTGGAAGGCCGGCGTGGGGGCGTGAGGCGCCAGTGCCTCGGCGCCGTTGGGCGCGGCGTCGGCGAGGGCGTCGATCGCCTGGTTGACCGCGTCGCGCCCCGGCGCGGGCATCTCGGTCATGATCGCGTCGATGTAGAGGACCGGACCCACGCGACTCGAGCCGGGCACGATCGCCTCGCACAGTTGCTCGAGCACGGCGGCGCGGTGCTCGTCGAGGTGCTTGAGACGGGCCGCCATCGGCGCGACTCTACGCCGCGGGCGGCGCCGGTCGCTTGCCCGTGCGGGCCGGGATGGTTGCCGATGCGTGCAGCCCGAACGGATGGCATCCTGGACCGGAGCGATGAGCGTTGACGGAATCCAGGCGCGCGTTCGAGCGCTCGCCGACCTGATCGTCCGGTTCGGCGCCAACGTCCAGCCCGGGCAGATCGTCGCGATCGGGTCTGAGCCCGGCAAGGAGATCCTCGCGCGCGCGGTGGCCGAGGCTGCCTACCAGGCCGGCGCCAAGTTCGTCGACCTCTCGGTCTTCGACATCCACTTCAAGCAAGCCCGGATGCGCTACGCCGCCGAAGACACGCTCGACTTCGTGCCGCCCTGGTACGGGCAGCGCCTGCGGGCGCTGGGCGAGCACCGATCGGCCGTGATCGCGCTGACCGGCCCGGTCGCGCCCCGCATCATGGACGGGATCGACCCGGCGCGGCTCGGGCGGGACCTGCTCCCGCGCGTGCGCGAGTCGATCGAGATCGTCAACGAGCGCACGACCAACTGGACCGCGGCGCCGTGCCCCAACCAGTCCTGGGCCGAGCTCGTACACCCCGAGCTCGCGCCGGCGGACGCGCTCGAGCAGCTCTGGCGCGACGTCGCCTACGTGTGCCGAGTCGACGAGCCCGACCCGGTCGCGGCGTGGGAGGCTCGGATGGACAGGCTCGTCGAGGTCGCAGACAAGCTCGATGAGCTGCGCCTGGACGCGATCCGCTTCGAGGGACCCGGGACCGAGCTGACCGTCGGCCTGTTTCGCTCGACCCGCTGGCTGTGCGCGCGGATCAGCACCGTCGACGGGATCGTGCACGCGCCCAACCTCCCGACCGAGGAGGTGTTCACCACCCCCGATCCCGAGCGGGTGGACGGCTGGGTCAGCTCGACCAAGCCGCTGTTCGTGTCCGGCGCGATCGTGAGCGGACTGCGCGTCCGGTTCGAGCGCGGCCGCGTGGTCGAGCTCGACGCCGACCAGGGCGCCGACACGCTGCGCGCGGTGACGCGACGCGACGCCGGCGCCGCGCGCCTGGGCGAGGTGGCGCTCGTCGACGGCGAGAGCCGGATCGGCCAGCTCGAGATGGTCTTCTTCGACACGCTGCTCGACGAGAACGCCGCCAGCCACATCGCGCTCGGCGAGGGGCTCGACTTCACGCTGGGGACCGATGACCAGCCCCGGGTCAACCGCTCAGAGCTCCACATCGACTTCATGATCGGGTCCGACCAGGTGGCGGTGACGGGGATCGAGCCCGGTGGCGGGGAGGTCCCGCTGCTGCGCGGTGGTGCCTGGAAGATCTAGCCCGCAGGTTTGGCGGCCATATGTACCGGCCGATTGCAGGCCTCCGCGCCACCGCGCGCTACCCTTGGCGCGCCGAACGGAGCGTCCAACGGAGAGGTGCCGGAGCGGTTGAACGGGCGCGACTGGAAATCGCGTAACGGGGGTTAACCTCGTTCGGGGGTTCGAATCCCCCCCTCTCCGCTGTCCGGCCGTGA
>DATBYI010000499.1:0-21022 GCA_036513815.1 Solirubrobacteraceae bacterium | reverse complement strand
CGCGCTCGCACGTCGGGCACCACCAGACGGCCTCCATCGGGGTACCGCACACCTCGTGGTAGGGCGCGGTGGCACCCTCCGCGTTGCGCGCGCCCCAGCCCGCGATCAGGCGCAGCGCGCCGGCGAGCTCGTGACCGGACCCGGTCAGCTCATAGACGAACCGAGGCGGGCGCTCCGAGTACGGGCGGGCGATGACCAGCGCGTTGCGTTCGAGCTGGCGCAGCCGTTGGCTCAGCACATTGGGCGCGATCCCCTCGACGTCGTCCTGGAGGTCGCCGAACCGGCGTGGCCCGTCGAGCAACGCGGCGATCAAGAGCAGCGTCCAGCGGTCGCCAATCGTGGTCAAGGCATCGGCGAGCGCGTCGTCCATGGCCTAGATCCTAGCCAGTGGTAAAGTTGTCACTTGCAAATTGCAAGTAAGGAGTAGGAAGATGGCTGTACTTGAAGAGCTCGAGGGCGCGATCCAGACCGCCGTCGAGAACACCGGGCCGGCGGTGATCGGGCTCGGGCAGGGCTGGGGCCGAGGCTCCGGCTTCGTATTCGACTCGAATCGCATCCTCACCAACGCCCACAATCTCAGGGACGACGAGGTCACCATCATCTTCGGCGACGGGCGCCGCGAGACCGGCAAGGTGCTCGCGTCGGACCCGGACCTGGACCTCGCGGTGATCGAGGCCGACACGGCCGGAATCGAGCCGCTTCAGTGGGCTGAGGAGGACGTGGAGTCGCTGCCGATCGGCCGCTCGGTCCTCGCCCTCGCCAACCCGGGCGGCCGCGGCCTGCGCGCCACGCCCGGTTTCGTCTCCTCGACCGCGCGGAGCTTCAGGGGCCCCCGGGGGCGCCGGGTGAACGGCGCAATCGAGCACACCGCGCCGCTGCCGCGCGGCTCGTCGGGCGGCCCGCTCGTCGACAGCGCCGGCCGGCTGCTCGGCGTCAACGCGGTTCGGGCGGACGGAGGACTGATCCTGGCCGTCCCGGCCGACCGTGCCACCCGCGACCGCGTCGAGAAGTTGAGTCGCGGCGAGGCGCCGAGGCGGCCCCGCCTGGGCATCGCGATCGCGCCGCCGCGAGTGGCCCGGCGTCTGAGGCGGGCCGTTGGCCTGCCCGAGCGCGAGGGCGTACTCGTGCGGGGCGTCGAGCGCGATAGCGAGGCCGATCGCGCCGGTCTCGAGCGCGGCGACCTGATCGTCGCGGCCGCCGGTCGCGACCTCGATCGCATGGACGTCGTGTACGAGGTGCTCGAGGCGACGGCTCCGGGGACGCAGCTCGAGCTGAAAATCGTCCGTGGCTCCGAGGAGCGCACGGTCACGGTAACCGTGTAGTCCGATGAGTACGACTGCCGAACGGCACGACCACAAGGCCGAGCAGCGCGAGGCTGAGGCGCTCGACGCCTACTCGAAGATCGTCGTCGACGTGGCCGAGCGGATCGCTCCGAGCGTGGCCAACCTGCGCGTCATGCGGCGCGGCCGCGGCGGCCAGGTCCCGGCCGGCGCCGGGAGCGCGGTGGCGCTGACCCCGGACGGGTTCCTGGTCACCTCCGCCCACGTCGTCTCGGGTCCCACCCACCCACCCCCCACCGGGCCGGGACGCACCGGCCGGGCCACGTTCGTCGATGGGCGCGAGCTCACCTGGCGCGTGGTCGGCGTCGACCGCCTGACCGACCTGGCTGTCCTGCGGGCCGACGGCGACGGGCTGATTCCCGCGGCGCTCGGCGAGGCCGAGAACCTGCGGGTCGGTCAGCTCGTGGTCGCGATCGGCAACCCCAATGGGTTCGCCGGGTCCGTGACGGCCGGCGTCGTCTCCGCGCTCGGGCGCTCGCTACCGGCGCGCGCGGGGCGAACCGTCCGCCACATCGACAACGTGATCCAGACCGACGCGGCCTTGAACCCCGGCAACTCCGGGGGCGCGCTGGTCGACTCATCGGCGCGGGTGATCGGGATCAACACCGCGGTGGCCGGCGTCGGACTGGGGCTGGCGGTGCCGATCAACGCCGCCACCCGGCAGATCATCGGTGCGCTGATGCGCGATGGGCGCGTGCGACGGGCCTGGATCGGGATCGCCGCCGGCCCGCGCCCGCTTCCTCCCCACGCGCGCGTGAGACTGGAACGTGCCTCCGGCGTCGAGATCAGCGAGGTCTCGCCGAGCGGCCCGGCTCAGAGGGCGGGGTTGCGCGCCGAGGACCTGATCGTCGAGTTGGGGGGTCAGGCGATCGAGCGAGTCGACGACGTGCAGCGCCTGATGAGCCAGGACGCGATCGGGCATCCGATGCCGATCCGTATTCTGCGAGGCGATCGGTGGCTGGACCTGGAGGTCTCCCCGGTCGAGCTCGCCGAGTGATGGGGTGCAGGGTGGGTCGACGGCGCCTGATGGCGGCGCCACAGTCGGCGGCGCCTTAGACCCGCGCCCGACCGCTACACTGAGGATCGGCGCCGGCGGCGTTCGTTTTCACGCCCGCGGTCCGGCCGCCGGATCCTGACCCACCAGAAAAGAAGCGCCGACCATGGCTCGTGGAGACGTTCGGATCGCTGCAACTCTCGCGTGTGAAGAGTGCAAGCGCCGCAACTACCAGACGAATAAGAGCAAGCGGAACAATCCGGAGCGGCTCCAGCTGCGCAAGTACTGCCGCTGGTGCCGATGCCACACGCCTCACCGCGAGACGCGCTGAGCTCACCGGAGGGTCCGTGGCTCGAAACCGCAAACGTGCCAATCAACGGCGACCCCGCCGTCCGTCTCAGGCTGCGGATCCGCGGCAGGGTATGCCCACCGCGACTGAGCCCTCGTTCACCGGCGAGCATGAGCATGAGCATGAGCATGAGCACGCGCACGAGCACGAGATAGAGGAGAACGGCGCGCCCGATCCGATCGAGCACGCCGCTCCGGACGCCGAGATCGCCGACGCGCAATTGGCGTACGCCCGGCCGCCCGAGCCCGAGCCCGGCGACGAGGCCGACGAAGAGGAGTTCGAGCAAGAGGTCGAGGAGTCGATCGCTTCCTCCGACGGCGACGGCGACAGCGGCGGCGGCGGTCGCCGAGGCCGTCGCGGCGGCGGTGGCAATGGCGGCGGCTACGATGGTGATGAGATTCCCGCCCAGCCCGCCGGCGCGGTAGCCATTCCGGTCCGGGGGCAGGTAGAGGCGCGAGAGAACCTGCTGACCCGTCTGATCGGGTTCCTGCAAGGAAGCTGGCGCGAGCTGCAACGGGTACAGTGGCCCGATCGCCGTCAGGTGATGCAGGCCACCGGCGTCGTGATCGGGTTCGTGATCGTGGCGGCCGCGTTCCTCGGGGCGGCCGATTGGGTCGCCGGGAAACTCGTCACTTTTATCTTGAAGTAGGCGCCACCGGGCGCTGAGGCTGGAGGGCCTAACTCGAAGACAGAATGTTTCGCTGGTACGTCGTCAACACTTATTCGGGTCACGAGAACAAGGTCAAGCACAACCTTGAGCATCGGATCGTGTCGCTCGGGCAGCAGCAGGCTGTCCGACAAATCGTCGTTCCCACCGAGTCCGTCTCGGAGATGAAGGACAACCAGAAGATCACGGTCGAGAAGCGCACGATGCCGGGCTACGTGCTCGTGAACATGGATTTGAACGAGGACTCGTGGTCGCTCGTCAAGGGCACGCCCGGGGTGACCGGCTTCGTGGGTGCCTCGCAAGAGCCCGTCCCGCTGACCCAGGAGGAGGTCAACCGACTGCTCCACCGCGAGGTCGCGGAGCGGCGGCCGAGCCGCGCCCAGTTCTCGATCGGGGAGTCGGTCAAGGTGGTCTCCGGTCCGCTCTCGGACTTCTCGGGTGAGATCTCCGAGGTCAACGAGGACGCGCAGCGCCTCAAGGTGCTGGTGTCGATCTTCGGCCGGGAGACCCCGGTGGAAGTTGGATTCGACCAGGTGAAGAAGATCTAGGAATCGTTATGGCGAAGAAGGTTCTAACTCAGATCAAGCTGCAGGCCGTCGGCGGGCAGGCCTCGCCGGCGCCCCCCGTGGGGCCGGCCCTCGGCCAGCACGGCGTCAATATCATGGAGTTCGTCAAGGGGTTCAACGCCCAGACGCAGGGCGACCTGGGCACGGTGATCCCCGTCGTGATCACCGTGTACGAGGACCGCTCGTTCACGTTCATCACCAAAAGCCCGCCGGCCGCGGTGCTGATCAAGCAGGCGCTCGGGATCGAGAAGGGGTCGGCCGAGCCCAATCGCACGAAGGTTGCGCAGATCACGCAGGCTCAGCTGCGCCAGATCGCCGAGAAGAAGATGAAGGACCTGAATGCCGGCGACGTCGACGCCGCCGCGCGGATCATCGCCGGTACCGCTCGCTCGATGGGTGTGGAGGTCGTCTAGGTCATGGCACATCACGGAAAGACATACGAAGAGGCCAAGAAGCGCTTCGATCGCGAGCGCGAGTACTCGCCGGCCGAGGCAGTGGCGCTGATCAAGCAGCTCGGGCGCGTGAAGTTCAACGAGTCGGTCGAGGTGCACGTGCGCACTGGGCTGAACGTCCGGCATGCGGACGAGCAGCTGCGTGGCACGATCGCGCTCCCGAACGGGCTCGGCAAGGACGTCAAGGTCGCGGTCTTCGCCCAGGGCGACAAGGCACGCGAAGCCGAGGAGGCGGGCGCGGACATCGTCGGCGCCGAGGACCTCGCCCAACGGGTCCAGGATGGCTTCGACGACTTCGACGTCGCGATCGCAACGCCCGACCTGATGCCGGTCGTCGGCCGGCTCGGCCGGATTCTCGGTCCGGCCGGCAAGATGCCGAACCCCAAGGTCGGGACGGTCACGATGGACGTGGCCAAGGCGGTCGAGGAGTCCAAGGCGGGCAAGGTCGAGTACCGCACCGATCGCAACGCGATCGTGCATCTGGTGATCGGCAAGCGCGACTTCGAGGAACGCAAGCTGCTCGAGAACTACGCCGCCGTCATCGACGAGCTCGTCCGGGCCAAGCCTTCGGCGGCCAAGGGTCGCTATATCCGCACGGTCACCGTGGCGACGACGATGGGGCCGGGCGTCAAGGTCGACCCCACGCGCACGCGCGACATTGTGGAGGAGGCCGTAGCGGCCTAGACTGACCGACCAGAGCACTGCCCGAGACCACCGGCGAGTTCTTGTAAGTCCGGGGTAGGCGGAGCCTCGAGTTAGCTTGAGCTGGAGTTCCAGCCCCGGCTCGCGTTCGACGCCCGCCTATTGTGCGGGCGTTTTGCATTCAGAAGAGAGATGAGATGAACCGAGACCAGAAAGCAGCAGTCGTAGACGAGATCGCCGAGCAGATCAAGTCGGCTCAGGCCGTGTTCGCGGTCGACTATCGTGGGATCTCGGTCGAGCAGGCGGCCGACCTGCGAGGGCGCCTGCGCGAGACCGGGACCAGCTTCAGGATCGTCAAGAACTCGCTGACCGAGCGGGCGGCCGATCAGGCCGGCGCGGAGGCGCTGAAGGCTCTGCTCCAGGGCCCGACTGCGCTGGCGTTCGTCACCGGCGACGCCGCGGTCGCGGCCAAGGCGCTGAACGACGCGGCGCGGACCCTGCACACGCTCGAGTTCAAGGGCGGCATGTTGGACTCGGCTGCGCTGAGCGCGGCCGACGTGGTGACCATCGCCCGCCTGCCGGCACGCGAGGTGCTCCACGCGCAGCTCGTGGGCACGATCGCGGCGCCGCTGACGGGCCTGGTGCGCACGTTGAACGCGCTGATCGCCGGTCTCGCCATCCAGCTCCAGCAGATTGCCGAGCAGGGGTTGGTAAGCGGCGAGGCGCCGGCGACGCCCGCGGAGCCCGAGGCGGCGGCTGAGCCCGAGCCTGAGGCGCCCACGGAGCCCGAGGCCGAGGCGCCTGCGGAGCCCGAGGCGCCGGCTGAGCCCGAGGCTGAGGCGTCCGCGGAGCCCGAGGCACCGGCGGAGTCCGAGGCCGAGGCTGAGGCGCCACCGAGCGACACGATCGTCGACGTTGACGCCGAGCCGGGAGTGCCCACCCCGGAAGAAACTGACCAGGAAGCAGCGCCGGACGAGGAATCCGGCGCCTAAGGAGGAACCATGACCACCACCCAAGAGTGGATCGACGAGCTCAAGTCAATCTCCGTGCTCGAGCTGTCCGAGCGCATCAAGGCGCTCGAGGAGGCGTTCGGCGTGTCGGCGACCGCCGTCGCCGCGGCGGCGCCCGCGGCCGCGGCAGGCGGTGACGCCGCCGAGGAGGCCGAGGAGCAGACCGCGTTCGACGTGGTGCTGCAGGCGGCCGGCGACAAGAAGATCCAAGTGATCAAGGTCGTGCGCGCCGCGACCGGACTCGGCCTCAAGGAGGCCAAGGCCCTCGTTGACGAGGCGCCCAAGCCGGTCAAGGAAGGCATCGATCGGGCTGAGGCCGACAAGCTCAAGTCCGATCTCGAAGAGGCCGGAGCCACCGTCGAACTGAAATAAGCGGGACGCCGGGACGGTGATCCGTCCCGGCACATCCCACCTGGGGCGCACCCGTTCGGATACGGTTGGCGCGTGAGCGTTTGGGAGCTCGACGCGCTATCGGTTCCGCTGCCCGATGGTCGGGTGCTTGAGGTGCAGATCGCTGGGCCGGCCGACGGGCTGCCGCTGTTCTCGCACCATGGAACCCCCGGCGCGGCGGAGATGTTCGACCCGCTCACGGCCGTCGGCGCCGAGCGGGGCATGCGCCACATCATCTACTCACGTCCGGGCTACGGCGGCTCGACGCGGTGCCCGGGCCGGACTGTCGCCAGCTGCGTGACCGACGTGGCGGCCGTGGCCGACGCGCTCGGGTACGACCGCTTCTATTCGGTGGGCGGCTCCGGAGGCGGTCCGCATTCGATCGCGTGCGCGGCGCTCCTGCCCGATCGGGTGATCGCCGCCGCCTCGATCGCGTCGCCGGCGCCCGTCGACGCCGACGGCCTCGACTGGACGGCGGGCATGGGCCAGGAGAACGTCGAGGAGCTCGCCGCGTCGCAGGCGGGAGACGCCGAGCTCGAAGCGTTCCTCGAGGCGCTGCTCGAACAGCTCGTGGGGGTCTCCGACGAGCAGGTCATCGCGGCTCTCGGGGATCTGGTCTCCGACGTTGACCGGCGCGCGCTGACCGGTGAGCTCGCCGAGTTCATCGTCCGCGAGACCAACCACGCGCTCTCGAACGGCGTGTGGGGCTGGTTCGACGATGACCGGGCCTTTCTTGGCGACTGGGGCTTCGACCTCACCGACGTCCGCGCGCCGCTGTCGGTATGGCATGGCGGCCAGGACCGTTTCGTCCCGCCCGCTCACGGCGAGTGGCTGGCGGCGTATCTCGGCGCCGACGCGCACCTTCGCCCCGACGACGGACATCTGTCGCTCGCGCTGACGTCGTACGGCGAGATCCTCGACACCCTTCTCGAGCACTGATCCGCCCGCAGGTGAGCACCGAGACCGCGCGCACTGACTCGTACGTGCCGCGGATGCTCCTCGCGCGGCTCGCCCGGCCCGCGGACGAACTGGTCGAGACGCTCGACGGCACGATGGTGTTCGCCGACGTGTCGGGTTTCACCCGGCTCTCGGAGCGGCTCGCGCGTAAAGGCAAGGAGGGAGCGGAGCATCTGGTCGACGCGATCAACGCCTGCTTCTCGGCGCTGCTGGGTGACGCGTACGTAAGAGGGGGGTCGCTACTCAAGTTCGGCGGCGACGCGATGCTGCTGTGGTTCGCGGGCTCCGAGCACGCTCTGCGCGCGTGCGCCGCGGCCGCCGATATGCGCCGCACCCTGCGCGAGGTGGGGCGGATCCGAGCCGGCGCGAGCGACGTCGTGCTCCGGATGTCGGTCGGCGTGCACAGCGCGTCCTACGCGATGTTCCTCGTCGGCGGCTCGCACCGCGAGCTGATCGTCGGCGGCTCAGCGACGAGCACCGTGGTCGAGATGGAGAGCCTGGCCTCGGCCGGGCAGATTCTCCTCAGCGCGGACACCGCGGCCCTGTTGGGACCCGGGTGCGTCG
Organism: Solirubrobacteraceae bacterium; assembly: GCA_036513815.1. Classification (GTDB taxonomy): domain Bacteria; phylum Actinomycetota; class Thermoleophilia; order Solirubrobacterales; family Solirubrobacteraceae; genus Palsa-465. The sequence continues at coordinate 13,091 of DATBYI010000499.1, read as the reverse complement.
GCGACGCGCTCGGCCCGGGAAGGCTGCTCGTGCGCTCGCCGGCGCCGTCCGAGTGGATGCTCGGCGACGACCACGCCGTGCCCGCTCACGACGCGATCGCCGCCTGCCTGCCCGAGATCGTGCGACCGCATCTGCTCGGTGGTCACGCCGCGCCCGAGCACCGCACCGCCTCGGTCGCCTTCCTCCAGTTCACCGGGCTCGACGAGCTGATCACGCGCGAGGGCGCGGCGAGCGCCGGGCGGGTGTTCGATGGCGTGGTCCGGGTCGTGCAGGAGGCGTGCGAGCGTTATGAGGTCTGCTTTCTCGACTCCGACATCTCGGCCGACGGCGCCAAGATCCGGCTCAGCGCCGGGGCCCCGCGGGTGGTGGGCGACGACGAAGAGCGGATCCTGCTCGCGCTGCGGCAGATCATCGAAGCCGAGCTGCCGCTGCCGGTGAAGGCCGGGGTCAACCGCGGGCCGGTATTCACGGGCGAGGTCGGTCCGGACTACCGGCGCTGGTACGCCGTCATGGGCGACACCGTCAACCTGGCCGCGCGCGTGATGGGGAAGGCGCCGGCCGGGCACGTCTACGCGACGCGCGACGTCGTGCGGCGGGTCGAGGGCCACTTCCGCCTGAGCCCGCTCGAGCCGTTCGCGGTCAAGGGCAAGGCCCGCCCGGTCCAGGCGTGGGATGTGGGCGCGCCGGTCCGCTCGGGGGTGCACGGCACGGTCCGGCCGCAGCTGTCGCTTGTCGGGCGCGCGCGAGAGCTCGACGCCTTGCGCGCCGCCGTGGCCGACGCGAGACGGGGCTCGGGAACACTCATCGAGCTCGTCGGCGAGACCGGCAGCGGCAAGTCCCGCCTGCTCGCCGAAGCGCGCAGTCTCGGGAAGGGGATGCGAGTGCTCCGCTCCGCTTGCGAGGTGGTGACGCGGGAGACGCCGTACTTCCCGTGGCGCGAGCTCCTGCGCCAGCTGCTCGGGGTCGAATGGGACGACCCGGCCGAGCGGGTGCGGGAACGGCTCGAAGCTGAGATCCGCCGGAGCCAACCCGAGCTGATGCCGTGGCTGCCGCTGATCGCGATCGCGGTCGACGTCGAGGTCCCGAGCACCGCCGAGGTCGACCAGCTCGCCGCTGAGGGCCGGGCCGCGAAGCTCCGTGAGGTCGTGCTCGGTTTCCTCGCCGCGGCGCTCGTGGTCCCAACCATCGTCGAGATCGAGGACGCACACCTGATGGATGCCGCCTCCGCCGCGTTGTTCGAGGCGTTGGCGGCCGAGCTCGGCTCTTCCTCGTGGCTGGTGCTGGTCACTCGGCAGGACGCATCCGGCGGACCAACGCCGACGGATCGCTCCCGGATCGAGTTGGCGGCGCTGTCTCGCGAGGAGGCGCTCGAGCTGGCCGAGGCGACTCCGGAGGCGGCCCAGATACCTCCGCACGTTCTCGAGTTAGCCGCCGAGCGGTCTGGCGGTAGCCCTGAGTTCCTGCTGGACCTGCTCGCGGCGGCCGCGGCCGGCGACCGCGAGGAGCTGCCCGAGAGCGTCGGCGCCGCCACGATGGCGCGCATCGACGCGCTCGACCCGCGCGACGGGGCGGTCGTCCGCCGCGCCGCGGTGCTGGGGATCAACTTCCATCCGCGCCGCCTCGCCGAGGTGCTGGCCACCGATACGCCGCTGCCCGAGGACGGCTTCTGGGACAGGCTGTCGAGCGTGTTCGCGCGTGAGCCGGACGGCCACGTGCGCTTCAAGCGCCCGGCGATCCAGGAGGTCGCCTACGCGAGCCTTCCGTTCAGGCTCCGGCGCGAGCTACACATGGCGGTCGGGCTGCGGTTGGAGCTCGACGCGGGCCGCGAGCTCGATGCCGGTCCCGCGATCCTGTCCCATCACTTCTCGCTGGCGGGCGATCACGCGCGTGCCCATCGGTACGCGATGGCGGCGGCCACCCGCGCCACCGAGCGGTTCTCGCACGCGGACGCGGCGCGGCTTTACCGGCGCGCGATCGAGGCGGGGCGGGCGGACGGCGGCGGCGCCGACCCCGCGTCGCTCGCGGAAGGGTGGGAGCGGCTGGGAGATGCGCTGCGCAACATGGGCGAGCCGGCCGCGGCGGCCAAGGCTCTGACTGCGGCCCGCCGGCTCCTGGCCGGCGATCAGATCGCCCAGGCCCGTCTCTGCCACCGCCACGCGGAGGTGGCGGAACGCAGCGAGGCACTCACCGCGGCCGTCCGCTGGCTGATGCGCGGCTTCCGATGCATCGATGACCTCGACGCATCCGAAGCAGCCGCTTTGAGAGCCCGCATGCGTTCGTACCTCGGCGGCATCCGGACCGGTCAAGGCCGGTGGGCCGACGCGATCTCCGTCTGCCGTCAAGCGATCGCCGAGGCCGAAGCCGTCGGTGAGCTCAGCGCTCTGGCCCACGCTTGCTATGCGCTCGACATGGCGCTCGTCCATTCCGGACGGTCGGACGAGGCGACGCACTCTTCTCGGGCGTTGGAGATCTACGCGGACTTGGCCGATCCCGAGCACGAGTTCATCGTTCTGAACAACCTCGGTGGATTCGCGTACCTCGAGGGCCAGTGGGATCAGGCCGTCGAGATGTACGGTCGGGCCGCTTCGTGCGCAGAACGGGCGGGAAGACCAGCGGACGCCGCCATGTCGGACGGCAACATGGGAGAGATCCTCTCCGACCAGGGACATCTCGAGCAGGCAGAGGGGCACCTCCAGCGCGCGCGTCGGATACTCGCCGCCACCGGCGACCGGCACTGGGTTGCCTACACGGACGCGCTCCTGGCGCGGCTCACTGTCCGTCGCGGCCGGTACTCGGAAGGACTCTCGATGCTCGAGGCGGCCAGCACGGAGCTTCGACGACTGAGGATGGACGCCTACGCCGACCTCGCCCAGGCTTGGATCGCCGAAGCTGAGGCGTTTGGCGGCGACCCGTTTCGCGCCCTCGATATCGGCCGACACGAGCTCGAGGCCAATGATCTGCAGCGACCACTGTTGACGCGAATGGGCGGAATTGCCCTTGGCCGGCTCGGACAGACCGGGGCCGCGATGCGCGAACTTCGGCATTCGCTCCAGACGGCGACCGCACGCAGCGCCGAATATGACGTGGCGGCGACCATCGATGCGATGGACGCTTTTGGGGGTGCTGATCCCGAGCTGTTGCGCAGACGCGACGAGATCCTGGCCCGCCTCAAGATCAGCCGGCTACCGATCCCGGTGCTAGAGACCGCGATAGCGTGAGGGCCGTCGGGGACGGCCCTCACGCATCCTCGCCCTAGCGACCGAAGTACGGGTCGCCTTGGAGACCCGCCGGTATCTGAATCGTCGCCAGCGTGCCCGACTCGTTCGGACCCGGAGAGATACTCGTCCAGCACGGGTTCTCGGATGAGGCGTCGCCCAGGTCGTCGCAGTTGTCCAGCAGCCCGACGAAGCCGACGGTGCCGTCGGGCAGCGTTCCCTGCGGCGCGAAGATGGGCGCGCCATCGTCACCGAAGCCCGTCTGGAAGTCGTACGGCGCGCCGAAGCAGATCTCGAAGCCGTCCGACACGGCGTTGTTCACGAACCAGGAGATCGTCTTGGTGCGGCTTGAGTCGCTTACGTCGACGCCGTACCAGTCGACGCTCCCCGCCGGCGGCGTGTAGTCCGCGCAACCGACGTTCTTCGGATCGCTGCCCGGGCCGTCCATCGGCGTGCCGAGGTCGACCGATTCGGTGAGCGTGGCGTCGCTCGTGCCGGACCCGACCTGTACCTGGGCGCTGGAGTCACCCGTGCTCAGGGTGTTCGTGCAGCCGGCCGCCGGACAGTCGACGGTGTCGGTCTGAGTCTCGTTGAACGAACTGGACGTCGCGCCGGTCAGCCCGGAGCTCGAGGCGGTCAGCGTGTACGCCGCGCCGGGCTCGTTGAGCGTCAGGTTGTTGAACGTCGCCACCCCGTGAGAAGCGGTCTGCGTCACCGTCCCGCCGAGCGTTCCACCGCTGGGGTTGTTGCCCACCGCCACGGTGACGTTGGACGACGTATCGACGACGTTGCCGCTCGAGTCGACCAGCTCGACCGTGACCGACGATCCGGAGCCGGCAGGGATGGTCTGGCCCACGGTTGCGTTGCCGGGCTGGTTCGAGAACTCGAGCGCGGTCGCCGTGTCGCACGTGACGTTGGTGGTCAGGCTGCTGCCCGGATCGAGCCAGAGGAGCTCGCCCCACAGCCCTCCGGTGGCCAGCGTCACCCAGTGGTCGAAGTAGTTCTTGCCGCAGCGAGACGGCGTGGTGGCAGTGACCGCGATGTGCAGGGTCGAGCCCGGTGCCACCGAGAGGTGGTCGAGCACGACGATGTTGAAGAACACGGACACGTGCCCCTTCGCCCCCGCCGGCAACGAGGCGCCCGTGACCCTGTACCCGAGCGGCGGCGTGACCGCGGCTCCGGTGAGCGGACGTCCGGCCGAGGACGTGTTCGTCATGGCCACGTCGAACGTCGTCGAGCTGGCCGCCGGCACGGTGGCCGGCGAGATGTTGACGGTGTAGGAGTCCCGGCCGATGCCACCGGCCAGCGCTGAGGAGGCGAGCGCCCCGAACGCAGCGCAGACCATCGCGGTTGCCGCCACCGTCGAGAGCGCGAGCCGCGCCGCTCGGAGTCTTCCACCCGGCATATGTCCCCCTTGGTACTCAGTCTTTGAGCGCTCCGTGCGCCCCGGTCGAGCGGACCTTATCCCGTAGCTCGGCGGCCGTGCAAGCGTGGGTTACATTGTTCGTGTGGGCGCAGAACTCGAGCCCGCCGAAGCCGCGACGCTCGCTCCGTATGTGCCGCGGGCTGTGATGGCTCGTCTGGCCAGGCCGATTGATGTTCTGACCGAGACCGTCAACTGCACGGTCGTGTTCGCCGACGTGTCCGGTTTCACGCGCCTGTCCGAGCGACTGGCTCGCCGCGGCCAGGAAGGCGCCGAGCAGCTCGTCGACGTGATCAACGGCTGCTTCACGGCGCTGCTGGCCGAGGCGTATGGGCGCGGTGGGTCGCTCGTGAAGTTCGGGGGCGACGCGATGCTGCTGCTGTTCTACGACCAGGATGATGGTCAGGAGCACGTGGCCCGGGCGTGCTGCGCGGCGGCAGCGATGCGGCGGGTCCTGCGTCACGTCGGTCGAGTCCATACGGGTGAGAGCAACGTCGTGCTGCGGATGTCGGTCGGCGTTCACACCGGCGCGTATGGGTTGTTCGTCGTCGGCGGGTCGCACCGCGAGGTCCTGCTCGCCGGTCCGGCGGCGAGCACCGTCGTGGCGATGGAGGCGGCCGCTGCGGCGGGGCAGATCGTGATGAGCGCCGAGACGGCCCGCCGGCTGCCCCGCGGGTCGATCGGAGCGAAGGCGGGCGCCGGCGTTCTGTTGGCCAGATCGCCGACGGCGTGTGACTGGGAGCCTTCGGCCGGGTTGGCCGCCCCGTCTCCCGAGGCGATCGCGAGCTTTCTGCCCGCCGCGCTCCGGACGTATCTGCTGAACGGGCACAGCGTCCCCGAGCATCGAACCGCGACGATCGCCTTCTTGCAGTTCGGCGGCCTCGACGAGGTGCTCGAGCGGGAGGGGCCGGTGAGCGCGGCACGTCGCATGGACGAACTCGTGCGGCTGGTCCAGGACGCCGCCGAGCGTTACGACGTTTGCTTCCTCGACTCAGACATCGCCTTCGACGGCGCCAAGATCCGGCTGAGTGCGGGCGTTCCGCGGTTCGTGGGCGACGACGAGGAGCGGATGCTGCTCGCGCTGCGACACGTCATGGAGGCCGATCCGCCGCTCCCGCTGAAGGCGGGGGTGCATCGCGGTCCGGTCTTCACGGCCCCGGTCGGGCCGGACTACCGGCGCTGGTACGCGGTCATGGGCGACACCGTGAACCTCGCGGCGCGGTTGGTCACCAGGGCGCGCGTGGGGCAGATCTTGACCACCCGCGAGGTCCTGCGCGGGGCCAAGACCAGCTTTGAGCAGACCGCGCTCGAGCCGTTCACGGTCAAGGGCAAGTCGCGGCCGGTGCACGCCTGGGAAGTCGGTCCACCCGCGCGCGGGTCATCGGAGCAGACCATCCGGCTGGAGCTGCCGCTCGTGGGGCGGGCACGCGAGCTCGATCAGCTGCGCGCTGCCGTCGCCGGGGCGCACCGCGGCTCGGGATCGCTGGTCGAGCTCGTTGGGGAGACCGGGAGTGGCAAGTCCCGCCTGCTCGCGGAGGCCGTTCAGCTCGCCACCGGGATGGTCTCGCTGCGCGCCGCCTGCGAGGTGTACACGCGGGATACCCCGTACTCGGCGTGGCGGGGGCTGCTGCGCCAGGTGCTCGGGGTCGCCGCCGGGGCGCCCGACGACGAGGTGCGCAACCGCCTGAGGGAGGAGATCGACGAGGTCGACCCGAGCCTCGAGCCGTGGGTGCCGCTGATCGCGGTCGTGCTCGACATCCAGGTCGCTCCGTCTGTCGAGGTGGAGCAGCTCTCCTCGGGCGCCCGCGCGGCGACGCTGCACGAGGTTGTGCTGCGGCTCCTCCGGCGCGCTCTGGTCGTCCCCTCGATCGTCGAGGTCGAGCAGGCTCATCTGATGGACGCGGCCTCGGCCGAGCTGTTCGGCGCGTTGGCGGGCGAGCTCGGATCGACCGCTTGGGTCGTACTCGTCGCCTCCCGCGACGAGCCCGGCGGGCTGACGCTGGACGGACACGCGCATACTCGGCTGGAGCTCGGGGCCCTCTCGCGCGAGGAGGCGGAACGGCTTGCCCTGAGCACGTCCGAGGCGGCCCAGGTGCCGCCGCACGTGGTCGCGCTCGCCGTCGAGCGCTCCGGCGGTAGCCCACAGTTCTTGCTCGATCTGCTGGCCGCCGCCGCCGCGGGCAACCCCGACAAGCTGCCCGAGAGCGTTGGTGCCGCTGCCATGGCGCGCATCGACGCGCTCGACCCGGCGGACGGCGCGCTCGTTCGGCGCGCGGCCGTCCTCGGCCTCTCGTTTGAACCCGATCGCCTCGAGGACGTGCTCGCGCCCGGGATGCCTTCGCCCGACCAGCGGTTCTGGGACCGCATGTCGATCGTGTTCGCGCGTGAGCCAGACGGCCAAGTTCGCTTCCGCCGCCCGGCGCTCCAAGAGATGGCGTACTCGAGTCTCCCGTTCAAGCTGCGACGCGAGCTCCACAAGGCCGTGGCGCTCAGGCTCGAGCGCGAACAGGATGGCGAGCGCGACGTGAACGCGGCCGTCCTGTCGAACCATTTCGCCTTGGCCGGCGAGTACAGGAGGGCTCATCGCTACGCGATGCTCGCCGCTGATCGGGCCACCACGCGTTTCTCGCACGCCGACGCGGCGCGGCTCTACCGGCGTGCAATCGAGGCGGGGCGGGCGCTGGGACGGGAGGCAGACGGCCGCGTGCTGGCGCAGGCGTGGGAGCAGCTGGGCGAGGCGCTGCGTCGGGTTGGCGAGCCCGCGGCCGCGAGCCGGGCCCTGACCGAAGCGCGCCGTCTGGTGCGTGACGACCCGATTGCGCAGGCCAGGCTGTGCGATCGCCATGCCGCCGTGGCGTCGCGCAACCGGGCCCTGAGCGCCGCGGTGCGATGGCTGAAGCGCGGCTTCCGGTACCTCGACGGCTTGGACGGCGCGGACGCGACGGCGTTGCGTGCGCGCATGCGCTCCAGACTCGGCGGCGTCCGCAATCGACAAGGTCGCTGGACCGAGGCGATCTCCGAGTGCCGGCTCGCGATCACCGAGGCCGAGTCGGTGGGTGAGCTCAGGGCGCTGGCCCACGCCTCCTACTCACTCGACTGGGCGCTGGTCGAATCCGGGCGACGCAAGGAGGCCACGCACTCCTGGAAGGCGCTGGACATCTACGAGCAGCTCGGCGATCCGGAGCACGAATCGATGGTCCTCAACAACCTCGGGATGTTCGCCTACTTCGACGGTCGCTGGGACGAGGCGGTCACGATGTATCGGCGGTCCCGCGAGAGCGGCGAGCGCGCGGGCACGCCCGCGGATGTCGCGTATACCGACTGCAACATCGGTGAGATCCTGTCCGACCAGGGCCGCGTCGACGAAGCCAGGGAGCACCTGGAGCGCGCCCGTCGCGTCTGGAGCGCGACCGGAGAGCCGCAGTCTGTGACGTTCACCGACCTACTGATGGCCAGGCTCGCGACGCGAAGCGGACACGGCCGGCAAGCGGTGCCGAAGCTCGAGGCAGCCATGAACGAGCTTCGCGAGTTCGGTATGGATGCCTACGCCGACTTCGCGCAGGCACTGCTAGCGGAGGCTGAGGGTCTCGGCGGCGCTCCGGAGCGGGCCCTCGCGGTCGCGCACGAGCAGCTCAAGCTGACGGACCGGAACGCCCCGCTTCTCGAGCGAGTGGCCGGTATCGCGCTGGCACGGCTCGGCTACACCGAGGCGGCCCGAGCCGAGTTGCTCGCGGCCCTGAAATCGGCGCGCGCCCGGGAGGTGGAATACGACGTGGCGGCCACGATCGATGCGCTGCACGCGCTTGATGGCGCCGACGCAGACCTGCTCGGGGAGCGCGACGAGATCATGCGGCGCTTGAAGATCGTTCGCCTGCCGACCCCGCGGTTGCGCTGATCCTCCGCTTCGTCCTGCAGCGCTCCTTCGCTTCACCCCGCGGCCCCTCGATGTCTAGCCGTGCCCCCAGGGGTCGCCGTTATCGGGGATGAGGATCTTCATCGTCACGTCCGAGCCGATCGTCGTCGAGGTGTCAGTCTTGGGCGTGGCGCTTTGGATGCACGGCGGTGCGCTCGTCGAGCACTTGGGCAACAGGCCGATGAAGCCGGGATCGCCGTTGGGGAGGATGCCCGCCGCGGCCTGGCCGCCCGAAGCGGTGGTGAAGTCGTAAGCGGCGCCGAGGCAGAAACCGACGCCGTTCGTCGTAGCGTTCACGATCTTGTAGGTGACCGTGTCGGCGATCGATGACGCGGGCGTCGACGAGGTGGGCGGGACGATCAGCGCGCTGTACCAGTTGGGGTCGCGGAAGCGGTACACGCCGCAGCGGAGCTGGTGGCCGACGTCCACGGTCTCGCGCAGCGTTCCGGCCAGCGCGGTGGAGACCACGGTGTACGTGCCGGTCGAGGTGCTGCGGGTGGTCAGGCACGCTGGACCGCCATCGCCGCACAACGCGCTTTTCGGGCACAGCACCGTCACGGCGAGGCTGCTCAGCGCGGACTGGAGCGCGAGCTGCGGTCCGCTGCCAGCCGCGCCCTCGAAGCCCTGGCCCGACCAGTGCCTGACCGTCTCGCCGCACTTGATCGGCGCATTGGTCGTGACCGTCACCCGCTTGGTGTTGCCGGGCTTCAGCGCGCTCTGCACGGACAGCGTGCGCTGCTTCACGAGCGTCTTGGTCCGTACCGGCGAGCTCGACAGGGGCTTGGGCGTCGTGAACCCGGTGGGCGGTGTCAGCTTGACCGACCCGAGCATCGTTCCGGCCGATGAGAGGTTCACGATCGTGACGTGGAACGTGGTCGTCGCGCCAGCCGTCGTGTACTGGGGCGAGATCATCACCTTGAACGACGGTGACGCCGTGATGGACGGTGACGCCGTGATGGCCGCCGGCGCGGCGCCAGGCGCCAAGAACGCGAGCAGCGCCAAGCTCGCGAAGAGATATCCGGCACGAGCAACCCGCATGTGTCCCCCCTCGTAGGTCCTGGGGCGCGGGACAACGGACCGTGCGCCCTTGCAGCAAACTTACCGCCTCCGACCGGGCGGCGGGCGAATCTTGCCCGGCGCCAACGCGCCTCGCGCACGGCTGGCTTGCCGGAATGGCTCGCACCCCCTACACTGCCCGCGTCAGCCGATAGCCGTAGCCGCCCTATGACAGCGGCGCCGCGCCACATACGCGGCGTCTCCGGGCGGGGTCCGTGAGAGCTGATCGTCCCTGCACAGGGCATCGGTGCCGTGTGCTATCTTGAGTGGTCGCGCTTCGTGGGGAGTACGTGCCTCCGGGAAGCGCAACTCTGCCTCCCTCTCGACCGTTCCGAGGAGTCGCCGTCTTGGCAACCACTCATGCCCCCCGGACGCGCCGGAGTTTCGCGCGTCTGAACAAGGTCCTTGAAGTCCCCAACCTGATTGATATCCAGCGCAAGTCATTCGAATGGCTGACCGACCCTGCCGGCGGCGGCCTGCGCGAGACGATCGACGACATCTCGCCGATCGAGGACTACACCGGCAACCTTGCCGTCCAGTTCGGCGAGTTCACCTTCGACGAGCCGGTGGCCGACCTCGAGCAGTGCCGCGAGAAGGATCTGACCTACGCCCGGCCGCTGACCGTCACCGTCGCCTTCATCAACCGCGAGACCGGTGAGATCCGCGAGCAGTCCGTCTTCATGGGCGACTTCCCGTGGATGACCGAGCGCGGCACGTTCATCATCAACGGCACCGAGCGCGTCGTGGTCACGCAGCTGGTCCGTTCGCCCGGCGCCTACGTGATGGAGCCCAAGGATCGCGAGAAGCAGGTCTTCATCGCGAACCTGATGCCCGCCCGCGGTTCGTGGCTCGAGCTCGAGATCGACAAGAAGGGTCGCGTCTACGTCCGGATCGACCGCAAGCGCAAGCTGCCGGTCACGGTCCTGCTGCGCGCCATGGGCTATGCCTCCGACGAGGAGATCCTGAACCTCTTCGACAACTCGCTCTACATCCGCCTGACCCTCGACTCCGACCCGGAGATGGTCCGCAGCGAGGAGGGCTCGCTGATCGAGCTGTTCAAGAAGCAGCGTCCGGGCGAGCCGCCGTCGGTGGACGCCGCGCGCTCTCTGCTCAACCAGCTGTTCTTCGACCCCAAGCGCTACGACCTCACGCGCGTGGGGCGCTACAAGCTGAACTCGCGCCTGAATCTCGACATCGACCTCGAGACTCGCACCCTCACCCACGACGACATCATCGCGCTCGTCCGCGAGCTAATCACGCTGCCGCGGCTGCTCGGGATGCCCGAGGACGACGGCGTCGACACCAAGGACTACGCGGCCGAGGCGCTGTCGATGCCACGTGAGCCGATCCAGGACCACCTGGACGAGTACGAGCACTTCGGCAACCGCCGCCTGCGGACCGTCGGCGAGCTGATCCAGGAAGCGTTCCGGATCGGCCTGTACCGGATGGAGCGCGTCGTGCGCGAGCGCCTCACCACCGAGGACGCCGACACGATCACGCCGCAGACGATCGTCAACATCCGGCCGGTCGTGGCCGCGCTGAAGGAGTTCTTCGGCTCCTCGCAGCTCAGCCAGTTCATGGACCAGACGAACAGTCTCGCGGGCCTCAGGCACCGCCGCAGGCTGTCCGCTCTCGGTGCCGGTGGTCTGACGCGCGAGCGCGCGCCGATCGAGGTGCGCGACGTGCACCCGACCCACTACGGCCGCATGTGTCCGATCGAGACCCCAGAGGGTCCGAACATCGGCCTCATCGGCTCGCTCTCCTCCTACGCGGAGGTGTCCGAGCACGGCTTCGTCACCACCCCGTATCGGGTCGTCAAGAACGGCCAGGTGACCGACGAGATCCTGCACCTGGACGCCACCCAGGAGGAGGAGCGGATCATCGCCCAGGCGAACACGCCGGCCGATGACAAGGGCAACCTGCTCGGCGAGGAGATCCTCTGCCGGACGCAGGCGGGCCAGTACGTCACCGTCACGGCCGATCAGGTCGACCTGATCGACGTCTCGCCCGAGCAGATCTGGTCGGTGACGACCGCGATGATCCCGTTCCTCGAGCACGACGACGCCAACCGGGCGCTGATGGGCTCGAACATGCAGGCCCAGGCTGTCCCGCTTCTGGTGACCGACGCCCCGCTGGTCGGCACCGGGATGGAGCGCCGCGCGGCGATCGACACCGGCGACCTGGTGGTGGCGAAGACCGCCGGCACCGTCTCCTACGTCGACGCCGAGCAGATGGTCGTCGACAAGGACGGCGGCGGGCAGGACGAGTACCTGCTCCAGAAGTTCATGCGCTCAAACCAGGGCACGCTGATTCACCAGAAGCCGATCGTGGATGTCGGGACCGAGGTCGCCGACGGCGACGTGCTGGCCGACGGCTCCGCGACCGACTCGGGCGAAATGGCGCTCGGCAAGAACCTGCTGGTCGCCTTCATGTCCTGGGAGGGCTACAACTTCGAGGACGCGATCATCCTGTCCCGGCGGATCGTCAAGGACGACGAGCTCACCTCGATCCACATCGAGGAGTACGAGATCGACGCCCGCACGACCAAGCTGGGCGACGAGGAGATCACCCGAGACATCCCGAACCGCTCGGAGGAGTCACTCCGAAACCTCGACGACCGCGGCATCGTCCGCATCGGCGCCGAGGTTGGCTCCGGCGACCTGCTCGTCGGCAAGGTGACGCCGAAGGGCGAAACCGAGCTGACCGCCGAGGAGAAGCTGATCCGCGCGATCTTCAAGGAGAAGGCGCGCGAGGTCCGCGACACGTCGCTCAAGGTGCCGCACGGCGAGGGCGGCGTCGTCATCGACGTCAAGACGTTCAGCCGCGACGAGGGCGACGACCTGCCGCCCGGCGTCAACGAGCTCGTCCGCGTGTTCGTGGCCAAGAAGCGCAAGATCGCCGAGGGCGACAAGCTCGCCGGGCGCCACGGAAACAAGGGCGTGATCTCGAAGATCGTCGACGTCGAGGACATGCCGTTCCTCGAGGACGGCACGCCGGTCGACGTGATCCTCAACCCGCTGGGCGTCCCGAGCCGCATGAACCTGGGCCAGATCCTCGAGACTCACCTCGGGTGGGTCGCGGCCAACGGCTGGTACGACGACGGCTCGAAGGCCTACAAGGAAGCGCACGCCGGGAACGGTCAGAGCAACGGCGGCAACGGCGCCAAGGTCTACGTGGCCACGCCGGTGTTCGACGGCGCCACCGTGCGCGACGTCGACGAGGCGCTCGTTCGCTGGCAGGACGAGCACGAGGGCCGCATCAGGATGGATGTCGACAAGCGCCGGCGCGAGGGCGATCAGGCCTCGGGCAAGACGACGCTGTTCAACGGCCGCACCGGCGAGCCGTTCGAGGAGCAGGTGACGGTCGGCTACATGTACATCCTGAAGCTGCTGCACCTGGTCGACGACAAGATCCACGCCCGCTCGACCGGTCCGTACTCGCTCGTCACCCAGCAGCCGCTGGGGGGCAAGGCGCAGTTCGGCGG